>JBBSGN010000116.1:0-7246 GCA_038254085.1 Chloroflexia bacterium
CCGATTATGCTCTCTATCCGTTCGGATAGCCTTGTATCCATTGCCATTGCTTTCTCCTTTTGCTATCTCAGGGGCGAGTCTGACCTAGCTCCCAGTATAACATTGTCATGTGCGGCTAATAATGCCAGGCGGCTCGCTACTATAGGCGAGCCGCCTGGCGGCTATCAAGGCGTGGCGCGCTTTGCAGGCTTTGCACAGCGAGCGATACTGATGAAGTAGCGCGCCCAGGCATGGCCCCGACTCCCGCCACAGGCAAGGCCACCAATACAAGCAGGATAGTAATGATAAGTTTGCGGTTCATCTGTTTCCCCTTTCAGGGCTGCCTGTGGGCGAGAGTAAACAGGCTGATAGCTGGCTTTAGAAGGTTAGCCTACCCTAGCGACGATCCGGCAGGCAGAAAGAACCACACCACTGCCAGCGCCAGCATCGCTACGCCGACAACCGGGCTAAGCAACTTGCCTTTGGGAGCGGTCTTTTCGATAACCATGACGCCCGCCAGCACCGACATCCAGCCCAGGCTGCCAACGCCAACGCCGAACATCACCAGCATCAGCGCCCAACAACATCCCAGGCAAAAGAGGCCGTGTCGCAGCCCCAGCCGCCAGGCGTTGCCGATACCCTGTCTGTAATAGCGCACGAAGAAGCCGAAGGGTGTGCGGCACTCCTTGAGGCAACTCTCTTTGAGGCTAGTAAACTGGAAGAGGCCCGCTACAGCGAACGTGGCGCTGCCTATGATCCAGCTGTGTGCGGCCAGCCAATCCCAGCTATCCACCAGCCTGTGGATCTGAGTGTCGCCAGCAAACGCCAACAAAGCGAAGGCCGTCCAGACCACCGCGTAGCCCGCCAAGAAAGAGGCCAGGGTCGTTCTCGGCTTCCTATGCTGGCGGCTGGCGTGGATGAACATGTAGACCATCGGCAGGCTGGAGGGCAGCATCATGGCCGCGATCATCACCTGCCAGCAGGCTATGAACACCAGCAGGGCAAGTGGCAGCGGGAGGCTGCCACTCTCGATAAGGTAGTCGTGGTCTACGAGATAAGATTGGCCAGTGAGCGCAGCCAACCCGGCCGCACCCCATGCTATGCCAACGGCGGCCCAGGGCCACCTGACTACCAGGCGGCGTGTAGGCGAAGTGTTGGCCCGATTTGTTGCGCTCATCTTTTTGCCTTTCTTTGTTAGACTTCGAAGTGAAAATCGCCCTGAATTGCGTTGCGCCCGCTGAACTCCCAGGCCATGCCATATTCCGGCAGGCTCACACGATGCACAGAAGCCTTACCGACGTAGGCAGGTGAACCGGGGATGGTGCTGAAGATGGTGTCATGGATCGTGGTGGACCGCCCTGCAGCATCGGTGTAGTTCACCATTTCGGCTTCGATTGCGGTGCCGACGCGCAAAGTGCCTTTGCCGTCCACGACTTCATGCGTGATGGGAGCCGAGACGATGGCCACACGCTCGCCGATAAGCCCTGCCAGATCGGCAAGTGGACCACCCAGTTTGCCGGTCCAGGCGTCGACGATGGCCTGACGCTGCCCAGGGCTGGCCTTGTCATCAATGTAGACGACCGCTCGCCAGTTGCCAGCCAGCACGTTACCCGGTATCTGAACGGCCTGGGCGAAGTTTAGTCCGGATACGTCAATGCCCCTTATCTGGCCGCGAGTAATGTGGTAAGCGTTGAAGGCGTCGCATTTCCCACCATCGGGATCGTCACCTATCCAGCAGGGGCACGGTCCACCGCACGAGCAAGCCTCCAGTAGCGTGCCCTCTAGTACGTATGTCCTGGCACTGGTCTCTATCTTGGGTTCAGTCATGGTTTCCATTATGGTTTCTCCTTCAGTTGATATTTGGTAAAGATTGGATACTCTGGGGCTGATAGCACCCTATCGTGACACCGGAGCAAACTTGATTAGTTGGTTGACCACCTCCTCCTTATCGTCATAGAAGCTGGCGTGGCCGCTGTGATCGAGCGGCACCAGCGTTGAGCCTTTAATCAGCCCGTTCGTCGCCTGTGCAGCCGCGAAGGGTATGATCTGGTCGTGAGTGCCGTGCAGGATGAGGGTCGGGATCGTAATCCGCTTCACTTCGGCTGTCAGGTCACGGTCGCGGCTTTCTTCGAGGCCTCGCACCAGGGCCTGGAACGAAGTCCCGTTGGCGATCTGGGCGTAGTAGTCGAGCAGGTGCGCACCGATGGGCGTGTTGAAGGCTCCCTTCACAAACCCATATGTGAAGTCGGCCCTGTCGGATTGCACCGCTCCGATGAAGCTGTTCAGCGCCGTCTTTATGTCGGCGCTCGGAGCCACAACCGGCAGCGCCGCCGACAATAGCACCAGCCGGGTCACGCGGGAGTCGTGCTGGGCGGCGACGTAATGTGCCCTGACAGCTCCGCCCATCGAGTAGCCGACGAGGGTAACATCATGCAGATTCCGCTCGCGGACGACGGTGCCGATGTCGGATGCCCAGCCGTCGTAGTCCAGCCTGTCCCAGGTGGCGGCGGACTGACCGAAGCCGGGCAAATCAAGGGCGATGACTCGGTAACCCTGCTGGGCCAGTTGGCGCATCTGGTATTCGAAGATGCGGTGGTCGAGCGGGTAGCCATGCACAAAGACGATGGGCTTGCCCCCCGCCCAGCCCCAATCCTCTACATATATCTGGGGATGAGCGCCCTCGGGAGAAGGCGCTGTAGCTCCCATGCTCGCTGCTTCGGTTGTTGCGGTGCTCTGTCCTGCCAAGTTACCTTGCAGGCCCAGCGCGATGCCCAAGCTTATCACCGCGCCCAACAGCCACACTGCGCGCATATGGCGAGAGCCACCTCGCCGAGAGGATGTAAACAGGTTTCGCAATTGAGTGCTCATGTGAATCTCCTTTCTATCTTATTGACCTTTGATCTGAATACAACTCAATGGTCGTCTGGCTTATCTTCGCCCTGGTTGGCGAGATCCTCCCTTCTGCTTTCGAGTGGGCGAGGCGTCGCACGAGCGTCACCCAGAGGGTGCCCAGCCCTTCGTCCCTTCGGGTTCGTGGGCTGCGCCCACTTCAGGCTCAAGGCAGGCTCTTCGTCGGCTATTTGCTTCTCCAGAAAGGCGAAAAGCTGCATGATGTCCGCGAAGCCCAGCCGCTCTCCGGTCTGCGAGTTTTCCAGGGAAGCGCGCCACACCGCCGGCGACGTAACACGCTCCTGCCACAGGCGCAGCAAGTATGATAGATACTGGCGTTGCTCATCGATCATGTGACTCCTAAATGGCCGGTGTCAGCTTCGATCAGCTTCCCTGACTGCACCGCCCACCTTGCTCAGCAAACCGTTGGACACAGTTTAGCGCGCCAACGTAAGGAGAACGTAAGGGGCGTGCAAGGAAGATGAGGTGTATACTCTAGTAGGGAAAGTCCCTTCGTCGTGAACGAACTCGGGGTATTTAGGATGTTATATGGCACGCCTGAAGTTATCGCTCCTGGGCACGCTACAAGTGTTTCTGGACGAGCAGCTTGTTGCGGGGTTTGAGTCCGCTAAGGTGCGAGCCTTGCTCGCCTACCTTGCCGGTCATCCCGAGCGCCCTCACAATCGGGATGCGCTCACGGGGTTGTTATGGCCTGAGCAGGCAGAGGCGACAGCCCGGACGAACCTGCGCCAGGCTCTATCCAACCTGCGTCGCACCATCAACGACCAGGGCGCCGACCCGCCTTTCCTGCTCGTTTCACGGGAGGTCGTCCGCTTCAACCCGGATGCCGATTATTGGCTGGACGTAGCACTCTTCACCACCCTCCTGGATGCTTGTAGCCGCCACGCCCACCGTCGCCCGGAGCTGTGTACCCCCTGCGCGCAGAGGCTCGCCGAAGCCGTCAAGCTGTATCGGGGCGCTTTTCTCGATGGATTGTTCGTCCAGGATAGCGTGGCTTTTGAGGAATGGATGCTTCTCCAGAGGGAAGGCTTGCAGAGGCGGATGCTACAGGCTCTGTACCAGCTTGCGGCGTATCACGAGCGGCGCGGAGCATATGACGAGGCCCAACGCTATGCCTGGCGACAGATCGAGCTCGATCCCTGGCGCGAGGAGGCTCACTGCCAGATAATGCGCGTGCTCGTATTGCGCGGGGAGCGCACAGCCGCGCTGGTCCAGTACGAGACCTGTAAACGTCTTCTCCAGGAAGGGCTGGGCGTCGGGCCATCGGAGGCCACGACGGCCCTGTACGAGCGCATCCGAGCGGCAGAAGGCGATGCGCCGATGGCGCGGGAGCAACTGGCCCTGCCTTCGGCACGCCCGCATAATCTTCCGCCGCAACCAACGCCCTTCATAGGGCGCGAACACGAACTGGCGGAACTCACCCAGTTGATCGATCGGCCTGAGTGCCGGCTCATCAGCTTGGTCGGGCCGGGCGGTAGCGGCAAGACCCGCATCGCTCTACAGGCGGCGACGGAGCAGATCGAAGCATTTTCCGACGGGGTCTACTTCGTTTCGCTGGCACCTGTGCAATCGAGTGAGTTCCTCGTTTCCACAATCGGGGCGGCCCTGGGGTTCTCTTTCTCCGGTCAGAAAGAGGAGCAAACGCAATTGCTCGACGAATTGCGCGGCAAGGAGATGCTGTTGGTGCTGGATAATTTCGAGCACCTCCTGGACGCGGCCGATCTCCGTCCTTCGTCCTTCGTGGCCGTGCTTCTTCAGCGTGCACCGAGCGTGACGGTGCTGGCGACCTCGCGCGAACGGTTGAACCTGCAAGGGGAATGGGTCGTGGCGGTAGAGGGCCTGCCTTTCCCCGACGGGGAAAGATCCGACACCAATGAACTCGAGAGCTATGCCGCAATACAATTATTCCTGCAGAGCGCCCGCCGGATCGATTCGAGTTTTGTACTGCACATCCAGGACCGGCTTGCGGTGGCGCGCATCTGCCGGCTGGTGGGTGGACTGCCGCTAGCAATCGAACTGGCCGCCGCCTGGGCGCCGGTGCTTTCGAGCGGCGAGATCGCGCACGAGATCGCCGTGAACCTCGATTTTCTCGCCACTCACCTGCGAGATGTGCCCCAACGACACCGCAGTATGCGGGCGGTGTTCGACCATTCCTGGAACCTGTTGTCGCAGGAGGAGCGCGAACTTTTCATGAGGCTGTCTGTGTTCCGAGGAGGGTTCCGCCGAGAGGCGGCTGAACAGGCGGCGGAAGCCTCCCTTCCCCTACTTTCATCCTTGGTTGCCAAATCCTTTCTGCGCCGCAATCCCCTGGGTCGCTACGAGATCCACGAACTTCTCCGGCAGTACACTGCGGGCAAGCTAAAGGATAATCCAAGCTTGGGGGGCCTGGCCGAAGCGCAAGACCGGCATTGCAGTTATTACGCGGACTTCGTTCAGCGACGAGAGGGTCGGCTGCGCGGAAAAGATCAGCCAGCCGCTATCGAGGAGATCGGTGCCGAGATCGATAATGTGCGGGAAGCATGGCGCTGGGGGATAGAACGTGCCATGATTGAGGTGATCGAAAAGCTAACAGAAGGCCTGTGGTTCTACTACGAGATCCGCGGCCTCTTTCAGGAAGGGGCGGAAGCCTTCATGCGCGCCGCGTCAGCACTGAGTGGAACCGCCGATGTGGAACAACTGCTGTGCAGAGAACGAGCGCTCACGCTCGGAAAAGTGCTGAGCCGCCGAGGCGCGTTTGTGGGTGCGCGCATGGGCCGCGTTCAGGAGGGCCGCGATCTGATTGAACAAAGCATTACCCTCCTTTCTCGGTTCAACGAGCTCAACGAGCGAAGGGAGAGAGCGTTTTCGCTGAACATGCTCGGCACGGTGGCGCGATTATTGTGCGAGTACGAGCAGGCATGGGAGTACTTTCAGGAAAGCCTCTACCTCTTCAGAGAGGTTGGAGACCGGTGGGGCACCGCGTATTCGCTTAGCGACCTCGGTAACGTGGCATATCTGCAGGGGGAACACGGCGAGGCCAGGCGACTGCACGAAGAAAGCCTGCTCATTTCCAGGCAAGCTGGAGACTCCCGAGCAATGATGTACTGTCTCAACGACATGGGTAGTGTAGCAATCGCCCTTGGTGAGTACAGCGCCGGCATGCGGTCTTGCCAGGAGGCGCTTGCGATTTCGCAGGAGATTGGTCATCGCTGGGGCTACGCCGCCGCTCTTTATCAGATAGGCACAATAGCGTCCTACACAGGTGAACACTCAGAGGCGCAGGTATCGCTGCAAGGAAGCCTGGCCGCTTTCCGCGAGATGGGCGATCTCCAGGGCGCTACTTTTCCCCTCCACCATCTGGGCTATCTCGCATATCTACGGGGCGACTTTAGTCTGGCGCGACAGATGTTGCAAGAGGTTCTCGCCTCATGCCGCGAAGTCGGCTACCGCCGTGGTAGCGCCACTGCACTCAACAGCTTGGGTAGAGTGGCTCAGGCGCTGGGCGAGGATCAGACAGCGCGCTCCTACCTTGTCGAGGCGTTGGCGAATGCGCTAGAGATTCAGGCGTGGCCTTTGGTACTGGATATCCTGGTGAACGTGGCAGTGAACCGAGGTAATGAAGGGGAACGCGAATGGGCCAGGGAGATTCTATGTTTGGCATGTGACCATCCGGCAAGCGAAAAGCAGACAAAAAAGCGGGCGCAAGGTCTCCTCGCCCGATTGGAGGAAGCTCAACCCCATGAACGCGTTGCAATGTCGGGTAGCATCACCCACACAAAAACTCTCGAGCAGATAGTAGAGCGCGTGATAAAGGAGGGAGCGCGATGAATGTGATGTCTGGTGACTGTCGAAGTTGACAGGCGCGCCGTTCGCAACAGCAAGCCCCAGAGTGCTCCATGGCCCGCGCTGCTCCTCTTCTACGCTTACGCTCCTATGGCCTCACGGCCAACCGACGCCCGGCGCGGGCGCGTCGACGGTCGGCACCTGACCCACTCGTGTCTCGTCTGCCCTGCCCGCAGGACCACGCCATTCCGCCGCCATCATGAACAGTCTTCTGTTGTTCATGCCCCCGAGCATGCAGGCGAAGCGGCCGCGGTCGAGGTCTATCGTTTGCAGCACGTCGCCGCCTTCGCGCACGCGCACGCAACGCTTGTTGGGGACGTCTCCGTACCAGAGGGCGCTCTCCGCGTCGAGGCAGACGCCGTCAGGGGCACCGCCGTCGAGGTCGGCCCACACCCGACGGTTCGACACACTGCCGTCGGCAGTGTTGCAAGAACTTGAGCGAGTTCAAACGGGGGCGTGATGATAAGTTGCAGAGTTGTAGGTGTAGGTTAGGCGACCACTCCGAAGACCGTGGATACGAACCGGACCTGGCTCA
>JBBSGN010000117.1:0-7205 GCA_038254085.1 Chloroflexia bacterium
CGGCAGAGAGAACGTGGGGAGCGCCGAGTGGGCCGCCCGCCTGTCTGCCGCCCATGGCGTTCCGGTTGATGTGGCGCCCCTCTCCTCGATAGGCGGGCCGGAAGTGTGGATAGAAAGCCTCAAAGCCCCATCGCCCGTGCGCGAGAACGAACGGATGTCGCTTGACATAAGCGTTTCGAGCAGCACCGACACCAGCGCGACCCTCACCCTGCTGATGGACGGCACGCCGATCACTACACAGACGGTGCAACTGGTTCGCGGGGCCAATACCTTCGTGCAGAACTTGCCTCCCGCTGTGAAGGGCTTCCACACATACTCAGCACAGGTGATTCCCCCAGCCGGGGCCGACACACGGCACGAGAACAACCGCTACAGCGCCTTCTCGATGGTGCTGGGCAAACCGCGCCTCTTGCTAGTGGAGGGGCACGCGGGTGAGGCGGGGCCGCTCAAGAGCGCGCTGTCGGCCTCGATTGACTCCGATGTGATAGCCGCCGACGCCGTGCCCGCCGATGTGCGGTCGCTGGCCGGATACGACGGCATAGTGCTGGTCAACGTGCCCGCATCGTCGCTGCCCGCCAAAAGCATGGAGAGATTACAGGTGGCCGTGCGCGATCTGGGCAAGGGGCTGATTGTGGTGGGTGGCGACGAGAGCTACGCTGCGGGCGGCTACTTTCGCACACCGCTAGAGGCGATGCTTCCTGTGGACCTGAATTTGCCCTCCAAGCTGGACATACCAAGCGTGGGCATGGCGTTGGTGATAGACCGCTCAGGCAGCATGGAGGAAGGCCATGCTGCGAACGGCGTGGGCGTGAAGAAGATCGAGCTTGCCAAAGAGGCCGCGTACCAGGCGGTGGCCCAACTGAGCGCGAAAGACTATGTGGGCGTGATCACCTTCGACAGCCAAGCAAACTGGGTCATCGAGTTGCAACCACTCGGAGACCCCTCGCAGTTCAAGGGACGCATCGGCAGCATCACGTCGGGTGGGGGCACCAACATCTATTCGGGCCTTGCCCCGGCGGTGGACGCGCTGGCGAGCAGCAAGGCCAAGAGCCGCCATATAGTGCTGCTCACCGACGGCCAATCGGAGGGCGGCGACTACGATGGCCTCCTGAAGAAGATGGCGACCAACAACATCACCATCTCGACGGTGGCGATTGGCACCGACGCTGACACCTGCTTCCTGCAAAGCCTGGCCGCGAAGGGCAAAGGTCGTTATTATTACACCGAGGACGGCAACGCCCTGCCGCAGATATTCGCGCACGAAAGCCACCTGGCCGCCCGCTCATACATAATCGAGCACCCTTTCGCGCCCCAGCGCACCTCTCCATCGCCTATTCTGGATGGGCTAGGTGGTCTGCCTTCTCTACAGGGCTACGTAGGCACTTCGCCCAAGCCTGCCGGCCAGGTGGTGCTGGTGTCGGATGCGGGCGACCCGGTGCTGGCGCAGTGGCAGTACGGGCTTGGTCGCGTGGTCGCGTGGACCTCGGACGCGAAAGGGCAGTGGGCTAAGGACTGGGTCGGCTGGCAGGACTTTCCGCGCTTCTGGGCGCAGGCGGTTCGCTGGACCACCGGGGCCGAAGCAGGCAACGCTCTACAACCCCGCATATCGGTGGAGAGCGGCGCCGCCCACGTCACCGTAGACGCCACCGCGCCCGACGGCTCCTATTTGAACAACCTGTCGGCAAGCGCGGCGGTGGTGTCGCCCAGCCTGGTCACATCCACCGTGCAACTACGCCAGAGTGAGGCAGGGCGCTACGAAGGTGAGTTCCCGGCGCAGGAAGAGGGGGCTTATTTGCTGCGTGTACAAGCTTGGGGCCAGGGCGTGGGCAACATGAGCCAAACGCTGGGCGTGGTCGTGCCCTACTCGCCAGAGTACAGAGGTGGCGGCACGGACAATGGCCTTATGTCGAGGCTGGCATCGCTGTCGGGTGGGCGGGTGCTGTCGCTGGCTAGCACGCAGGCCCCGTTCGAGCATAACCTGAGCGCGGTTGCCAGCACAGCCGACCTATGGCCCCTGCTCCTGTTGATCGCTATCTTGCTGTTGCCGTTCGACATCGGCGTGCGCCGGGTGGCGGTCTCAAAGGGCGATTTGGCGCGGGCGTGGGGCGAGTTGCGCCGCAAGGTGGGCGTAATGCCCGGCCCGGTGCCCGCAACGCCGCACGGCAGCAGCCCCGATATGGCCGCCCTGTTCAGTGCGAAAGAGCGCGTGCGCGAGCGAGCCGAGCCGACCGCCAACCCACAAGAGGCCACCACGCCCACGCCTCCGTCGTGGGCACGCGACTTGCAACCCACACTCCGTGCGGGGCCTCCCGCGCCCGCCGCTCCGCCAGTCAGTGAAGCGCAAACCCCTCCCGTTACGGAGAACGCGACAGATAGTCTGGCAACCAGACTCCGGCGGGCGAGGGAGCAACGGCAGTAGGTATAGGGGCGTTATTATCAGTATGAGAGTGCAATCGAGACAACTAATAGAAGGCCGCTATCTGGTAGAGCACCAGGCAGACCATTCCGGTCCGGTCGAACTCCACCAGGCGTTCGACCAGCAGCTTGAACGGCCCATAACCATACAGGCGCTGTCCGAGAAGGGGGCGCAAGACCTCGATTGGGCGCACACATTCCGCAGGCACCAGCAGCTAGCCTCGACTATACACAACTGCTCGGTGCTGGCGGTGTACGATGCGGGAGAGTGGGATGGCCGCCCGTTCTCGGTAATGGAGAGAGATAGCGCGGCGACGGCCAGTGCGCTCTGCGGGGGGCAGAGCGGCCCAACCGACCTCGCCGCCGTGCTGAGGGTGGCTCGCCAGGCAGCCGAGGCGCTACAGTGCTGCCGGGACGCGGGCCTCTCGGATTGGGCCTTTTCGTACCGGGCGGTCCGCGTTGACCCCGAAGGAAACGCCCGCCTCGCGCTGATTGAAGGGCTGGACCTGGGCGAAGGCAGCGATTATGCCTCTAATAACGCTGCGGGTGACTCGGCTGCTCTCGATGGGCTGCTTCGGGTCATGCTCCTGGGCAACCCGGACCCAAAGGCTACTGCGGCCTTGATTCTGGCGTTGCCACAATCGGTTATTGATCTGATGGGCAGGCTCACACCCGGCAGACCGGATAGCCTGATCAGTGCAGGGGAAGTGGCCGGGGCGATAGGCGAACTGGAAACAACTTTCGGCCAACCAACCCAGGCCTGGATGCCATCTGAGGACGAGAGTATAGTCCAGCCTGCCGGCCCGGTTGTGGCTTATGAACCTGCATCACTCATCAGCCTCTCGGAAGCGCCCACTCTCGCCGCCCAGGCCGCGCCCGCTCTCGTTTCGGACACGGCTCCGCACCCAGGCAGGCCGTACACACCGCCGGGAGGGCAGGTCGCTGCGCCCACGCAGAGGCGCGATTGGCGGCCATTGGCGTTGGCGTTGGGCGGCCTGCTGTTGCTCGCGCTGTTGCTGGCGGCGTTTTTGCCCAGGTTGCTACGCGCGCCTGCATCGGCAGCTGAGGTGCGCCCGACCACCACGCCGAACAGCCCGCGCCTGGTCTCGATGCTCAACCTGCAAGGCAAAACGCTGGACGAAGCCGTCAAAGAGGCTGGACAGGTGGGGTTGAACGTAACGACCGGGCAGCCGGTCTATGATCCCAACGTCCCGGTCGAACTGATTGCCTCGCAGCAACCCGGCCCAGGAGGTCAGATCGCGGCGGGCAGCGCAATTACAGTGAGCCTGAGCCTCGGCCCCGAACCGCAGCCGACCGCACCACAGGCCAATCCATCACGCGGGAAGAAGGGCGGTGAGGAAGATCACGGCAAGAAGAAGGGCGACGGCAACTAGGCCGGGCACGCTCACGGGAGGACAAGCATGAACGACCAAAACTACTCGGACACCTGTGTCTTTTGCAAGGTGGCTAAGGGGTTGGTGCGAGCCGACATCGTGATGCAAGACGAGCATATGGTGGCCTTCAAGGACATACACCCCCAGGCCCCCGTCCATGTGCTGGTGATACCGCGCCAGCACCTTACCGCGCTGTGGGAGGCGGACGAGACCCATTCGCCTTTGCTGGGCCGGATGCTGGTAGCCTGCAATGAGGTCGCCCAACAGTTGGGTGTGGACCAGAGCGGCTATCGCGTCGTCACCAACGCTGGCCCCGACGCAGGCCAAAGCGTAGACCACCTCCACTTTCACGTCCTCGGTGGCCGCAAGCTGACCTGGCCGCCGGGTTGACCGTAATTATGAATTATGAGTTGGAAAGTGAGCCTGAAGCTGTGAATGCCGGCGCCCAGCCTGCTATCTGTACAATCTACCCCTCTCATTCCGAGCGAAGCGAGGAATCAGTTGGGAACAGTAGGATGTAAGGGAACGAGAAGCAGTGCTAGCCAAGTAAGTGCTAAGGATAGTGATTCCTTGCTTCGCTCGGAATGACAAGGCTGAGTGGGTTCGTTTCTGTATTAGCTGATAGCGATAGCTAGATTGAGAATGGAAAACATGGATAATCAAAATCGCATCGGAGAGATTGGGCCGGTGGTGGCGGTGGTCGAGCCGCCGCCCGAAGACCCGGTGGCGCGGCAGAAGCTGATTGCGGCCTTGCAGGAGGGGTGGCTCAAAGAGATGGAGAGCATGAGTGCCTACCGCGAGCTTGCCAAAGCCGAGGCCGATAAGGACCGCTGCGACATCCTCATACGCCTGGCCGACACCGAAGAGCGCCACGCCCACAAAATCGAAGAGCGCCTGGTCTTGCTTGGCTCAAACGTGCCCGCGTTATCTGAGAACTGGCTGACGCGCTTCCGAGCGTGGCTTCTCAGGCAGGGAGGGCTGGACGCTGCGGCCAGCCGCCTGGAGGCCGAGGAGGACAAAGCGGCGGCGCGCTACCAGGCCCAGGCCGCCGATATACCGGATGTGGACTTCCACGACATGCTCAAAAGCATGGAGTTAGAGGAGGAGGCACACGCCCGTGTCTTGCGCTCGATGACCCGCGCCGCCGGGCCGCGCAACGCCCTGGACTTTATGCTCAAGCGGGAGAGGTGGCACACCCGCGGCTCCGGCTGGCTGGGCGATGCCATATACGGCGCGAACGACGGGCTTGGGTCGGTGTTCGGCATCGTGTCGGGCGTGGCGGGCGCGACGGCGGGCAACGAAAGCGTCGTGCTGATAGCAGGCATCGCCGGCATGATGGCCTCGGCAATCTCGATGGGTTCGGGCGCGTATCTGGCCGCTAAATCAGAGCGCGAAGTGTACGAGGCCGAGCTTGGCCGAGAGCGATTGGAGATCGAGACCGACCCGGAGAGCGAGCGCGAGGAGCTTGAGCTTTTCTACCAGCTAAAGGGCTTCTCGCCAGACGAGTCGGCCTTGCTCGCCGACCGCATGACCAGCAACCCCGAGCAGATGCTACGCGCAATGGCAGCCGAGGAGCTAGGTCTGGCCGAGGAGAGCTTCCCCAACCCCACGCAGTCCGCTCTCGCATCGAGCACCTCCACCGCGTTGGGAGCTTTCATCCCGATCATCCCCTTCTTCTTCTTCGGGGGCTTCCCGGCCATCATAACCGCAGGCGCTATCAGCATCATAGCGCACTTCGTGGTAGGCGCGTCCAAGACCTTCGTCACAGGCCGAAGCTGGGTCGCCTCTGGCACTGAGATGGCGGTGGTCGGCATTATAGCCGGTGTAGTGACCTATTTCATCGGGCTTGCGCTGGGGGTCGTGGTATAGTAAATCTATTCATAAAAGAAGTTTCTGGTATGGAGAACGAGCAATGAATGTGCTGATAGTGCGGGAAAAGCTGGACCAGGCAGTCCATATCCTGCGGGAGCAGGACCTGGACTTGTGGTTGACCTTCGTGCGCGAGACCTCGCTGACAAGCGACCCCTGTCTTGACCTGGTGGCGGGCCTCGACATGACCTGGCACTCGGCTTTCATGGTCGCCAGATCGGGCCAGCGTGTGGCAATCGTGGGGAGGTTCGACGCCGAGAATGTGCGTAACCTGGGGTCCTATGGCGAAGTTATCCCATATGACCAGAGCATACGGCCTGCGCTGATAGACACGATCACGCGCCTGAACCCCCGACAAATCGGCATTAACTACTCCGAGAGCGACCCGGCGGCTGACGGGCTGACGCACGGGATGTTCCTCTACCTGCGAGACACCTTCGCGGGCACGCCTTTTGCAGACCGCTTCGTCACCGCCGCGTCGTTCGTGGCCGCCCTGCGAGGCCGCAAATCGCCCACCGAGATCAAGCTGATACGCGAGGCCATCGCCACCACCGAGAAGATGTATGACACGTTGACGCACGAACTAAGGCTGGGGCTGACCGAGATGGAGATCGCCGCCAAGCTGACCGAGCAGCGCGAAGCGTTGGGTCTGGACACGGCCTGGGGTGAGGAGTATTGTCCGGTGGTCAACGCGGGGCCGGACTCGCCGGTGGGCCACGCCGCGCCGGGCGACTACAGAACCAAGCCGGGCCAACTGCTCCACATAGATTTCGGCGTGAAGGAACGAGGCTTCTGCTCGGACCTGCAACGGATGTGTTACTTCCTGGACACGGGCGAGACCCAGGCCCCCGACAACGTGAATCGCGCCTGGGATGCTTGCTGGGCCGCCATTGACGCTGGAGCCGAGAAGTTGCGCCCCGGCGTGCAGGGCTGGGAGGTGGACGCAGCCGCCCGCGAGCGCCTCGTGCAGGCCGGCTACCCCGAGTACCCACACGCGCTCGGCCACCACCTGGGCCGCGTCGCACATGATGGCTCTAGCCTGCTTGGGCCAAAATGGGACCGCTACGGCCAGACGCCTTACGGTATGGTAGAGGTGGGCAACGTCTTCACGCTTGAGCTAGGCACGGCGGTGCCGGGACGCGGCTACATCGGCCTGGAAGAGGACGTGCTGGTGACCGATAACGGCATCGAATGGCTCAGTAACCCCGAAAGAGAGCTTTGGCTGGTAAAGCCTGACGCTGACTAGCAGCGATCCCTAACGACAAACACGCCGCCCGTAGAGGCGGCGTGTTTGTTGTTTGTAAGCCCTTGTTGGGCTGTCTACTTCCTGTTGATAATGGGCGGCACGCCAGGAGCGCAGTTTACGGGGAAGAAAGTGTTAGCCACAATCTTGCTCGTCTGCCCCCTCGTGATGTTGTTGTAGGTCAGGTAGTATGGTAGGTTGCCAGGTGGCACACAAGGGCCTGCCGGTGGTTGCCCACAGGTGTACCCATTGATGATCCCCCTCTCCGCCAGCCTCCCTATGTA
>JBBSGN010000118.1:0-7172 GCA_038254085.1 Chloroflexia bacterium
CGTGATGCGTGAAACGTGAAACGTGATGCATAAGGGCGTTATAATTCACGCATCACGTTTCACGCATCACGTTTCACGCATCACGAGTCCATGACACACGAAGACCATGTATATCTATTGAGAGAAGGGTTGCCAGGCCAGGGTGGGATATGGGCCGACCTCGGTTCGGGGGTGGGCGCGTTTACCCTGGCTCTGGCCGATTTGACCAGACCTAACGGAGGAATATATTCGATGGACAAGGACCGTGGGGCCTTACAGGAGCAGGAGCGGGCCATGCGAGGTCGCTTCCCTGATGTGGTCGTACACTATCTTGTCGCAGACTTCACCCGCCCGCTCGACCTGCCGCCGCTTGACGGGGTGGTGATGGCTAACTCGCTTCACTTCCAGCGCAACAAAGAGCCGGTGATGCGCCTGGTCCGCAGCTATCTGCGTCCAGGCGGGCGGCTCATCCTGGTGGAGTACAACACGGATCGGGGCAATATCTGGGTGCCCCACCCACTCTCATACCCCACCTGGGAATCCCTGGCCCACAAGTGCGGCTTCACCGCCACCCACCTCCTGGCGACTATCCCTAGCCGCTTCCTAAACGAGATATACTCGGCGTGTAGCGAGGCGTGAAACGTAAAATGTAAAATGTAAAACGTAAGAGGGCTGCTTCTTACTCCTTCTTCTACGTTTTACGTTTTACGCTTTACGAGTCTGATTATCCTGTTCCGCCCTGCTTCGGCGATAATCAGGTTGCCCTGGGGGTCAATGCCGAGGCCGTGCGGGAGCTTGAGGCCGGAAGTTAGCACGTGGACCTGGCCGCCGGTGGGATCTATGCGCACTATATCGCCGCCGAGGGAGTTGACGTAGATGCTCCCGCTCGCGTCCACTACTACGTCGTCCGGCTGGTAGATGTGGGCCAGTAGAGTGCGTCCGCCACTCTTATTCAGCCGGTAGACCGCGTTGCCGAACTCGTCGGCCACCACGATAGTGCCACCCGGCTCGACCGCCGCGCCGGTGGGACGCACAAAGCCGGAGGCAATCGTTTGGAGGCGGCCACCGTCGCGGCTCATGCGTAGCAAGCGTCCGTTGGGGCTATCGGGTATCAGGATATCGCCGTTGGCCGGGTCAATGCCCAGGCCGTCAACTCCGTCCTTGCCTGTGCTGTTCTCTAGCTGGCGCAGTACTTTCTTCGCGCCTGTGCCTGGGCCAACCTCGATTATGCGGTTGGCGCCCTGCTCGGCCACGAGAACGGCCCCGTCACGCGCAACTACTATTCCTTCCGGCTCGTTCAACCCGGTCGCTATAGGCGCGGGCTTGCCGCCAGGCCGCAGAATATTAATGGCCTTGTTGCTAAAGTCGCCAAAGAGGATGTCGCCGGACGATGTAACCGCGAGGTCGTCCGGGCTGCCGAATCCGTTCGCCAGCACTTCTATGCTTGCCCCTGCGCTCGGCTCCTGTGGGGGTGTCGCAATAGCCCTCGGAGTAGGTGTTGGGACAGTGCGAGTGCGAGTAGGAGCAGGGGCCTCTGTGGGCAAGGGAGGTACGGTTGTTGCCGTTAGACCCAATGGGGTTGCCGTTCGGCGAGACGTGGTCGTGCTTGTTGGCCGCGCTGTCGCTTGCGTTGGGGACACCAGTGTTGCAGGCGCAAGAGCCTTAGTAGGGGGGGTCGGGCTGGGGACAAGAGCAGGTTGGGTCTCGGTTGCGATCGGGGCGAATTGCAACTCGATGGTGCTTGCCGGTGTAGATTCAGGGGAAGGTATAACGGCAACCACCGTCGGGCTTGCATTGATTACGGGAGGGCTTGGCGGCGGTGGTACGGGCGTGGGCGCTGGGGTTATATCGCAAGCGGCCAGAGCAAGCAGGCAACAGAGTGTGCGTATGGTAAGGGACAGTTTGACGGAACGGATCAATATCGGCCTCCTCTCGTTATGATAGCCGCGATATTACAGCTTACACTTTTTTGGTTCTTGATGCACTTATTGTCTAGCCCCTACAAATTGTCCTTCTCCATTCTGATCTCCGCCGTAAAGACTTCCTTTCGCTACTTCGTGTACAATAGCGTTAACAGGCAGGAGATACCCCATGAAGCTTCGACCCATCCTCGCGTTTTGCTCACTCTTCCTCGGCGTGTTAGCCTTCGTCCTCGGGAATTCGTATCCTGCGCAAGCCGCCGTGCCGCCTCTTGGTAGCGAGCCGTTGCCGCCGGGGGCCAAGATAGAAACCGTACTGGGCGACATGGCCTATCCTGTTGCTATGGCCTTCGACCCTGCTGGGCGGCTCCTCTACACCGAGAAGTCAACCGGGAATGTGCGCCTGTTCGCGAACGGCACTCTGCAAAAGGAGCCGGTGATTACCTATGATATCAGCATCTGTTCGGAGCGCGGGCTGCTCGGCATCGCCATAGACCCCGACTTCAACTCCAACCATTACATCTACGTCTATTATACACAGGGGCCGGGGTGCAGCGACACCCAGAACAAAGTGGCTCGTTTCATCGAGAGCAACGGCAAAGGCTCTAACTCGACCAATATATTCTCCTCGCCCCAGACAGCGGGCAACCACAACGGTGGCAATATCCACTTCGGGCCGGACGGCAAGCTCTATATAACGGTAGGCGACAACGCCAACGCCGCCAACGCCCAGGAGATGACCGCCAGGAACGGCAAGATGCACCGCATCAACCCCGACGGCTCTATGCCTACCGACAACCCACACTTCAACCAGCCGGGCGCGCTCCCATCTCTGTATGCCATCGGACTACGCAACAGCTTCGATTTCACCTTTGACCCGGTAGTGAAGGGGAGGATATTCGCCAGCGAGAACGGCCCGAACTGCGATGATGAGATGAACCGCATCGAGGCGGGATTCAATTACGGTTGGCGGGCCAACTACCCCTGCGACGACGATAACCCGGACCCCAAGTACAACAATATGGGCCCCTTGTGGTATGTAGGTCAGAGCGGATGCTGCATCGCGCCCACCGGCATCACGGTTTACACCGGCAACAGTGTACCGCAGTGGCAGAACCAACTCTTCATGGCTAACTACAAAGACCCGCCTTACCACTTCTATCTCAACGCCGACAGGACCATCATCACCGCCGTGAACAAAGTGGAGGGCCTGAACGCCGGCATGGACCTGGAGACCGGCCCCGACGGCGCGCTTTACTACATAGAGGGTGGTGGCTACCAGACCGGCACCCTCAAGCGCATAGTCGGCACCGGCGTAGCATCGCCTACTCCCAAGCCGTCGAGCACACCCGGCACGATAAGTATACCGGGCGAGGGGAGCCGTACCTTCCCCGAAACCGGCCAGACGGTGCGCGGCCTCTTCCTAGACCACTGGACCCAACACGGCGGCCTTCCCCAGCAAGGCTTCCCTATATCCGGCCTGATGACCGAGGCGAGCGACCTGAACGGTAAGCCGTATACTGTGCAGTATTTTGAGAGGGTGGTGTTCGAGCACCATCCTGAGAACCAGCCGCCCTTTAACGTGTTGCTGTCACAGTTGGGCACGTTCCAATACAAAAAGAAGTACCCCAACGGCGCGCCACCCCAGCAGCCTAACAACGGTCCAGGCTCGGCGCTCTTCTCGGAAACAGGCAAGCGGGTGGGTGGCCTCTTCCTCGACTATTGGAAGAGCCATGGGGGTCTCTTGCAACAAGGCTACCCCATCTCAGACGAGTTTACCGATGTATCAGACCTGAATGGCAAGCTGTATACTGTGCAGTACTTCGAGCGAGCCGTGTTCGAGTATCACCCAGAGAACCAGCCGCCCTTCAATGTGTTATTATCCCAGTTGGGGACGTTCCGTATAAAGAGAAATACGGCGGCAAATAAAGCTTGCTGTCAAGGAGGCTGCTTTGAGAAAACCACTTACTACGCATCGCTCGCCACTCGCCACTTCTATCGTCGCGCTCGGCCTATTAGCGATACTTGCACTGCCCTGGCGCGCGTCGGCCAGCCTCCCTACCGGGACTACCCACCAGGCCCCAGCGCCTCCCAACCCTGGCGACTGGCCGATGTATGGGCACGATGTCAGCCGCACTAATTATAACCCCGACGAGACGATCATCGGCAGCGGCAATCTCAACCAGCTTGTGTCGCGCTGGCAGGTCAATATCGGCAGCAACGGCACCGCCCCCGCCGGCGCTCCCAGCGTGGCGAACGGCAAAATCTATGTTGGCAGCAGCGCGCCCAGCGGCAACAACTTCTTCGCTTTCGATGCGGTGTCGGGCGCGCAGGCGTGGGCCACCTCGGTGAGCTACCAGAGCAGTTGCTTCAACGTGGGCATCGGCTCGACCTCCGCTATTTCGGGCACCACGCTGGTGGTGGGCGGTGGCGACCCGGCCTACTACGGACTGGACGCCAACACTGGCGCACAGCTATGGCGACACCCAATGAACGTCGGCTCAAGCGGGTTCCCCTGGGAATCGCCCCTGATCCGCAACAACCAGGCGTATATAGGCATAGCCTCTCGGTGCGACAATCCCTCGGTGCGCGGCGAGATACGGGGTCTCGCCGTAGCAAGCGGCACCCAGTTGGCAAACCAATACTTTGTTGGGCCAGGCCAGGCGGGGGCGGGCATCTGGAACTCGCCTGCCCTCAGCCCCGACGGCGGCACCCTGGCTGTGGTGACGGGCGAGGACTACTCCTGTAGCCCCTGCACCTACACCCGCGCTATGGTCACACTCGACCCCGACACCCTGGCGATCCTCCAGTACAATCAGCAGGGCAACACTAACCAGGACGCGGATTTCGGCACCACGCCGGTGATCTTCCACGACAGCCAGAGCCGCACGTTGGTCGGCGCGAACCACAAGAACGGCGTCTTTTATGCCTACGTCCTCAACAACGTGAGCGGAGGCCCTCTTTGGTCGCGCTCTACCGGCACGTCGGTGGGCATGATGCCGGCATACGACCCCAGCTACGGCAGCGGCGGCACTCTCTTCATCTTCGGGAGCGGTAGCCGCCTGTACGCCGTAGACCCCGCCACTGGCACTGACAGGTGGCCCTCGGTGACAACCGGCAGCGCGCACGGCAATATGGCGATAGCCAACGGCCTGATATTCCTTAATATGGGGAGCGGCTTGCAAATCCGCGATGAGACCAACGGTTCGCTGCTCCGCACCCTTACCCCGGCCAATTCGGGCGCGGCCAATTCGGGCCTGGCGGTCTCCAACGGCTTCATCTACTGGCTCTCCGGCTCCTATATCAACGCCTGGAGCCTGCCACCCGGCGTGACGCCGACCGTTCCGCCCACCATACCACCCACCTTCACCCCGCAGCCGAGCGCGACGAGCACGCCACCCGCGCCAACCTCTACCAGCACGGCTACCAACACACCTGCAATCGCAACCAATACCCCGCCACCGGGGCTGACCGCTACGCCAACCATAATTCAGCCTACCAGCACCCAGCCAGTGCCCACTACCACTTCGCCCGTACCGACCAGCACCCCTATCCAACCTACCGACACGCCAGCCAACAACACCCCGACCGCAACCCAGACTGTTGTGCCCGAAGCGACTACACCTATACAACCTACCGCTGTCCCTTCGTCCACTTCCACCCCCTGCGTAATCACCTTCACCGACGTACCGACCACCAACCCCTTCTACACCTACATCCGGTGTTTGGCGTGCAGAGGGATAATCTCAGGCTATTCAAGCGGGTGCGAGAGCGGCAACCCTTGTTTCAGGCCCGCCAACAACGTAACGAGGGGCCAGACAGCCAAGATTGTCTCAAACGCCGCAGGCTACTCGGAAATCATACCGCCCGGCCAGCAGAGTTTTGAGGACGTGGCTCCCGGCAGCACTTTCTGGGTATGGATAGAGCGCGTCAGGCTGCATGGGGTAATCAGCGGGTACGACTGCGGCGCTTCTCCCGCCGGTCCTTGCAACCCGCCTCTCAACAGGCCGTACTTCTTGCCCTATAACGATGTGACCAGGGGCCAGTTAGCCAAAATAGTGTCGGGCGCTGCCGAGTACTCGGAGCCTATCCCGTCCGGTCAGCAGACATTTCACGACGTGCCCAATACCAATCCGTTCTGGGTATACATAGAGAGGGTGTCGCTGCATGGGGTAATCAGCGGGTACGACTGTGGAGCGCCACCAGCCGGTCCTTGCGACCCACTCGGCAGGCCCTACTTCCTGACGTTCAATACAGCTACACGGGGCCAGACAGCTAAGATCGTGGGCAACGCCTTCTTCCGTGGCTGCCAGACGCCCGCATGCGTTGATAGAGATGAGTAGTAGAATAGCAACAAAAATGGGCCACCCAGCGGCCCATTTTGTTGCTCTTTCTTGACTTTTTACTTGCCTGGACCTTCGCCCGGCTTCTCGGTGTCGTCCACATCGAGGGAGTTGATAAAATCGCGGAAGACGGATAGGCGGTCTTCGTCGGGCCGCTCGGACTGAGGCAGCGATTCGCCGTCCGGCAAGTCCTCTTCCTCCTGAGCGCCCTCTGATTCGAGGGTCACGCCCGCCCGCTCAAGCACAGCTTCGTCGGCGTAGATGGGGCACTTGATACGCACCGCAAGGGCGATAGCGTCCGAGGGGCGAGAATCTATCTCGACGTGGCGGCCATGCGCGTCGAGGATGATGCGGGCGTAGAAGGTGTCGTCGCGCAGGTCGTTGATGAAGACGTGGGTCACGGTAGCTCCAAGCTCACCGATGATATTCCGCAGCAAGTCGTGGGTGAATGGGCGCTGCATGGGCACTTCCTGAAGCTCCAAGGCGATAGCGTCGGCCTCATACGGACCGATCCAGATAGGCAAATATCGCTCGGAATCGACCTCTTTCAGTATCACCACGCGGTTCTGCGTGACCAGGCTCACCCGTATACTTTCGATCTTGCACTCGATCATCTACCCGGACCTCCATTTAGCGCGAAACAATGTGCGACCATGCATCCCTTGTTAGCTCTATTTTACCGCCAACCGCGCGTTGTTGTAAAGACCGGGCAAAGCTGGGATTCCGTGAGGGAGTGGCGGCGGATGTGGCCTTCTCTAGTGAGCTAAGTCGTCCTGCGAATCAGGCCGAAGTAGAGCATGGCGGCCCCTGCCAGCACGCAGAGCACACCCATAGCGCCCCAGAACGCCTGCCCGGACATGAAGCTGCCTCGGACTATATTTAGCCCTTGCAATATCCACACGATACCCGCCACCAGCAACAGTATGCCAAG
>JBBSGN010000119.1:0-7148 GCA_038254085.1 Chloroflexia bacterium
CCCTTGTCGTACAGCAGCTCCAGGAGCAACCTGAAGATATGCAGGACCAGGTAAACATAGATGTGCATGGTCCAAGCATAAGCGGGGCGGAGTGCTTGCACAAGGGGCCGACACGCACCAGACGAATAATTGCACACTACAGGCTCGCCGAGCGAGACGACTAACTAGAGTTGCAGAATCGAGCGTTTTTGGTACTCTGTACCAGCCATGTAGAGCGTTTGGGAAGGATGGTCGCTGGTGGGCCGAGCCTCGCCGTGAATGTGCCTGAGATCCTCGAGAAGCCTTCGGATATGCGGCAAAACGTAAAGGTGCTCCATTTGTAGAATGGAGCACCTTAGCATCTAAGTGGATCCAGGTCCTGGATCCAGCCACCAATCTAGAAGGCGATGGTCGCCGCACCTGAGGCAATCTGCTCTACAAAATAGGCCGCAGTAACAATACGTGCTCCTTCAATCAGGTCGCCCTCTGTGATGCCCCTCGGCTTGGTACACGTACCACAGGCCCAGACCTCACCCCCGTTCGATACGAAAGAGCGAAGCACCTCACTGAGCGCCGGGAACCCTTCTTTCTGAACACCATCGGCGTAACCTTTGGTGGCCAGCCATACACCCTCAACTGTGAGTAGTACTGCTGTCTGCTGGTCAGCCGAGGCTGAAACGTTGCCCACTATGAAGGGCAGCGTAGCGCGCTCCGGATCCTCTATGCCGTGGTTACAACTAACTATTAGCTTTACCATTGTTTTGTGCCTCCTCTTGTTGTTCCGGGTTCCCAATCTAGCTTCTCTTTCTCAGGTAGAAGCGCGTATTTTCCGCGTCCTCTTCCACCATCGCCAACAAGGTGTTGCCTGAAAGTCGACACCAGGCTGGCACGTCGAGCCGTGCAGTCGCATCGTCTACCCGAACCTCTAGTACCTGCCCGCTCTCCATCTCTCGGAGCTTCGATTTGATGAGCGGCGTCAGGCCGGCGCAGACGAAGCCCGCGATCTCCTTGGTATTCACTGCCAGTACGGCATCGGGCATGAGCGACGCTGGGGCATGCTCCTCTGTTTTTGAAACCGTTATTTCCGCCTCCTCCATAGCCGTTCCCTCCTTATCCTGGCCTATTCAGGCACAGCGCAACTGAGGGCCTGCATCGCTTCTAACCACTCTGCTTCATCTGTAGCTTTGCGGGCGCGGAAGTTGATGCCAACCGTCCCGAAGCTGGCCGCGCTGCTCGACTGGGGAGCGCCCGAAAAGACGTCTGCCTGCCAGGTGATCTCAAAATCGACAAATCCTGCCGCCACGACTGTGGTCTCTAACGCTGCTTCCAGCAGAGCACCGGCAATTCAGCCAGTCCACAGATCTATCTTGCGCTTCGCACTCACCGGCACCGGCTTCTGCACCAGGATATCCCCTATCTGTAAGCGACCACCTGGCTTGAGCACACGCGCCATCTCGTGCAGGCCCGCTATCTTGTCGGGCATAAGATTGAGCACTCCGTTCGATATTATCACGTCCGCCCAACCCTCCGGCACCGGCAATTCCTCGCCGTACCCCTGCCGGAACTCAACATTGGCGATCCCCGCCTCCCCTGCTGCCCGGCGGGCTTTCCCCAGCATGTCAGGTGTCATGTCAACTCCTACCACCTGACCACCTGGAGAGACCATACGCGCGGCTATCAGGCTGTCTATGCCCGCCCCGCACCCCACATCCACTACATTTCGCCCGGCTGTAGCTCCCCCATACTGAAGGGGTTGCCGGTGCCAGCAAACGACTCGACTGCGCTTTCCGGGATACCTAGCACCCACTCGTCCTTATACCCGACCAGAGCTGCGAGTGCGCGGCCTGTGTGGAAATGGAAGCCCTGCTCCGGGTGGAGTGCCACTTCCCGATACTCATCCTGTATCGCGAGTCGCAGCTCGTCCAGATCCAATCCAAACTCCGTAGTTATCGTTGCCTTGACCGTTGGTGTTGCCATAGCTGTAAACCTTCCTTTGGTGTTACCTTTTACCAGCTTCTTCGCACAGGATCGTCTAACCGCAAGCGTGCCGATGTTCAATACTCCGAGTGGCTTAGCTACTCGCCCTCGGGCTTTACTCCGGATATCGTGATGTAGCCCAGGTAGGGTACTGCACGGTTCATCCTCGGCATCAGCCATGCCATTTTCTTCATGTAAGCCGGTCGTGACATGGCGCGCCCCATAACGGCCAGGCTGTTCCCAAGCCCTTCATCGCTCAAGAAGCCTCTGGGCGTCATCATCTCAAACGGCCCATGCGTAACCTGCACATCGCCAAGGCCTGCCTCACTGTAGATACGTACCCAGTCATCGAGGTCATCGAACATCATCCCCAGGCAGATCTCGCCGAGAAAGATATGTTTTGCCTCGGCGGTCGGGGGCTTGCGCCACAGGAACTCCGTAGTGAGCACTTTACCGCCCGGTTTGCATACGCGCATCAGCTCCTTCGCGGCCACCGACCTATCAACGAACATAGTCACGGCTTCCGCCACCACACAATCAAAGGTGTTATCCTCGAACGGCAACGCTACAATATCGGCGTGCCTCACTTCTACCTCATCTTCGAGCCTGGCGCGGCGCACGTTGGCCCTGGCAGAGGTGAGCATCAGCGGGGAAATATCAGCCGCAACCACATGCGCCCCAAATCGCCAGGCGATTTGGATTGCCGTCGTCCCAACCCCGCAACCGATGTCCAGGACCTGCTGACCACGCTGGAAATCGCCACTCTTGAACAATTCCTCAGTCGAGCGCCGGCCACCCGGGTGGATCACACGCTTGCCCAGCATCCCCATCAGCATGTAAGGGTCAAGCTCCTCGATCTCTTTTGTGGATAGTCTGCTCCTGGTTTTCTCTGCCACTATGCTCATGGTGCTTCTCCTTGAATAGCCGCATTGTTCAACTAATCAATAATATAATTGAATATTTGAGAAAAGTCAATACCTTTCGCCAAGATTGGTCAAAACTCGTTTTTGAGCAGGTAAACCTACCCGCCAGGTAAAGAAAGCCGCGCTCACTAGGGCCAGTAGACCAAAGCCGAGGAGTGGCGAAGAGACGCCCCAGGCGTCCGCTGCCAGGCCTCCACCCAGTGCGCCTATAGCGTAGCCAAGGTCGCGCCAGAAGCGATAGACGCCGAGGGCAGAAGCCCTCCATTGAGCTGCACTCACATCAGACACGAATGCCTGTAGGGTTGGGTAGACCATCGCCGTACCCAGGCCGGTTATGATGGCCGCCAATATATATCCGCCGAAATCGCGGAATACGAGAAAGCTTATGACCCCTGCACCCTGCAAGAGCACTCCGGTAGAGATGAGCGCTCTGCGCCCTATATAGTCGGAGAGTGGGCCAAAGACCAGTTGAGACAGACCCCAGACCGCCGGATAACAGGCAACCACAAGCCCGATCTCCCCAATTCCTAATTGCCTCGAAGCGAGAAAGAGCGGCAGGATACCCCAGAGGAGACCATCCTTCAGATTGGTTACCAGGCCCGCGAAGCTCGCTGCCGAAAGATTTCTATCCTTCCAGCTCCCAAGTCGAAACACCTGCCCAAAGCTTATATTGCGGGCCTCGACCTGACGTCCGTTCGTCCCGTTAGTCTCGTTGAAGTCAGCTTGTTGCCGGATAAGGCCGGTCGTATCGCGCACTATCAAGGAGAGGAGAAACCCCACAACGATCAGGCTGAGGCCAGCAGCCAGAAGGACGGCTCGCCAGTCGTAGATTTCGGCGAGCCTGGCCGTCGCGAACGCCAGCAGGGCGACGCCCGAATAACCCGCGAACTCGTTGAGACCCGTCACCAACCCTCGTCGGCGTTTCTCTACCATGTCGAGCTTCATGTTGATCGTCATAGACCAGGTGAGCGCCTGGTTCACGCCCAGGAAGACGTTGGCAACGAGCACCACCCACCAATCGTGTGCGGTGACTATGAGGATCGGCACCGGCAGTCCCAATGCCCACCCGAGCAGCAAGCAATTGCGCCTCCCTATCCGCTCGGACAATGCGCCAGAGAAGAGGTTGCTCAGGGCCTTGCTCACTCCGAATGTGCTGATGAAGGCAACAGCCGCCGAAAAGGAGGCTATACCGAAGTCCCGTTGCGCCACCAGTGGGAGGATACTGCGCTCCAGCCCGACCACGCCCCCTACAAAGGCGACGAGCAACACCAGCAGGCCAATCTGTAGCGTCTTGCCTGCCCTCTCTTCGGTTTCCTCGCTACGAGAATGCATTTGCAATTCATTCTGGGCCTGCTGCGCGTGCACCGACGCACCAGCCAGGTGCTGATTGCTCGTGATCGACATGTTCTGCTCTTCTCTTTCAGTCAAACTTAGGAAACCGCACACCGGTTCGCACCGGCTTCCAGCTCCACGGGATCGCCCTTCGGCCATAGGCCGCTCTCATTGGCGGTGACGATGGTATGGTGGTTGGGTGGGGCGGGAGGTATACGCGCAAGTATCTCATCTATAAAGTGCCGCTCGGACGCAGCAAGGAGACGCACACGCTCCTTCACAAAGCCGAGGGGTGCTTGCAAGGGGACCTGGTCAAAGGGGACCGGCTCGCTGGTGTGGCCGGGCAGTACAAGGGTGTTGGGGTGGAGTGTGAGGAGGGAGAGGAGATGTTGCAGCGACCCCCAAAGGAGCTGTGCCCGACGAGCAGCCTCATCGGGAGTAGCTTCCAGGTCAGGCCTGCCCACGCCGTTCAGAAAGAGGGTATCGCCCGTGAAGAGGGCTGCGCCATTGAGAAGATAAGAGGCGCTCTCCGGGGTGTGCCCTGGAGTGCTCAGTACCGTGAGGCGAGCTTCCCCAAATTGCAGCAGGTCACCGTTGCCTAGCGGGCGGTAGGGAAAGGAGACTCGACCGTTTGCAGGGAGCCAGAGGGTAGCTCCGGTGAGCTCGGCCAATTGCCGGGAGCGCGAAAGGTGATCGGCGTGCACGTGTGTGTCGATAACGTGAAGAATATGCCAGCCGTGCTCGGCTGCGATGCCGTCATAGACCTGCGGAGGTAGTGACGCATCGATCACCAGTGCGTCCCCTCGGGAGGCGACCACATAGGAGAGGCAACCTTTGCCTGTACGTCTGACCTGTAGCACCTCTACATCTACATCAGGCATGCCAGGGGGGAGGATTACGGGCGCGGTGTTCCACGCGAGACTCCAGGCGCGCATCCCGCCCTCCAGCGATAGCACCTCATAGCCTTGCGCACCAAGTTGTCGAGCCGCTATGAGACTTGTCTTACCGGCAGCGCATACGGCGACCACAGGTACGCCGCGGGGGAGCGCCAGACCTTCCAACGCGCCGGGGTCACCTTTGCGCAAAGCCTGGTAGGCGTCAATGTGCACGCTTCCGGGGATAGACCACTCATCGCGCTCGGCAGCAGGGCGCACGTCCACTATTGTGACCGGTTCTCCAGCCTGGAGGATCGCCCTGAGCTCCTCCGCGGATAAGGTTGAGGTAGCTTCCATGGTGCTGCTCCTAATCAATTTATCATTTGAATAATTGAATATAGATCGTGAAGAATGAGCACAAGGTGTTAGAGTAGTGCCCTCTTCTAAGTGGACGTTTCTACCGGCAGCCCTGCTGCACGCCAGTCAGGGAGACCGCCTTCGAGGCGTTTCGCCTTATAGCCGCGAGCCTTGAGTAGCTCCACTGCCTCATCGGAAAAGACGCAGTAGGGACCTCGGCAGTAGGCGATTACTTCGTGGTCGAGCGGTATTTCTCCCAGCATAGACTCTATCTCCGATACGGGGACGGAGCGAGCTCCCCGGATGTGCCCGGCCCGATATTCCTCCCGTGGGCGGACATCGAGCACCGTCAAGCCGTTGCTCTGCATGCGCCTGAGGAGGTCTTCAGCCCCCACCGCTTCCAGATCGGCACGATTGGCGAGGAAGGTATGCACGATGCGGTCTATCTCGGCAAGCCGTACCTCTCCAAGATCTCGAATCGCCTGCCAGACGCGAAATACGCGCTCATCAGCCAGGCTGTAGAAGGCGTACAACCCCTCTCGACGTACCTCAACCAGTTGGGCCGCTCGCAGGGTTTGCAGATGTTGGGAGGTGTTGGCGATAGATAATGAGGCCTCGCCGGCCAGATCTTCAACCGTGCGCTCGCCCTGGGCCAGCAAATCGATCAGCTCCAGCCGGTGGGGGTTGGCCATCGCCCTCACTATACGGGCGAACTGCTCGTACATCTGGTCTTTGAATTTCCTGCGGAGATCCTCTCGCATGTTCAATATAATACTTGAATAAGTTGCTTTTGTCAATATCTGTGGGTGATTTCTGTGCTCCAGATTTTGTATTCACGTCACTTGCTGACGTGGTCAAGCTGTTGTTCAGGTGTTAATAGCCTTCTCTTTCCAACCAGGCGGATAAGGTAGTCGTCTTTTGAGATTACCCTTATAGTCAGCCGCCGATAGCGCTGGGAGTACCGGTGTTGCCTCGCGGCGAGCGCCATCCCACTATCCCCGCGTCGTTAGTCCGCTTCACGTACTGCTTCGACTACTGCAATGGAGCCGGACCACCAGGACGAAAGCTTTTTCAGCCTGACCCTGCCAAATCCCACGTCTCGAAGCAGATCTCGAACCTCATTCTCTGTATAGACGTTGGTTTTCCACCATCGCTTACCTAGCCAGCCGGTAAGAAAGTTGCGTTTTGTAACGAAGACAATCAACGTACCTCCCTCCCTGAGCAACTCCTTGAGATTGCGTAAAGCCGACTTGACCTGCTGCCTGGGTAGGTATTCCAACATGGCCGCTGTAACAACAAGGTCGTGATCTTTCCAGTCAGAGGGGAGCGAATTGGGCCGTAAGACATCAGCCTTCCTCAGTTCTATGTTTCTCGCCCCTTCTTCCGTAATCCACTCCTGGAATATCTCCAGCATGGCCGGCGTGAGGTCGAACGCATGGAATTCTAACCCCTGTGGTGGCTACTATGCTCATCCGTGCTCATGCCGCCCTCCTGTAGTCGTGGTGCAAGCCTCCTAAGATTGGGAAGCTAATTATCTTTGGGTCGGCTCCATCAACAGATGGTAATCCCTGCAGTCCTGGCCGTACCAGTTCTGGAATGGTTTGACCTATCCGTTGATGCGGGCGCGCCGAGTTGTAATATTGGACATACTCCTTGACTACTTGGTGCAGGTGCTTCTCACCCAGGATCAGGATGTGGTCTAGGC
>JBBSGN010000120.1:0-7113 GCA_038254085.1 Chloroflexia bacterium
GATGCTGCGTCGCGCCCTGGATATGGATACCCCTACCCTAATTGAAGTGCCCGTAGACCATACCGAGAATATGAAGCTAGGGACTGCGGCAGGCGGGCAACAGGCGAAAGAAGATCTATGAGGACCAGAAGGTCCAGAAGTATCAGATAACGCTATGCACCTCAACGCCGCTAACATGATTTCCAATTGCCGATCACGTCATGGTTGCAAGACCAAGAAGTTAGTATGAGCAACATGCCTGAGGAGTCATATCCGCCTGCCCGTAATGGCTCAAGAACTCGCGCCAATTGGTGCCCTCCTTGGCCCGCTCGGGTGCAGGCGGCACCTGCTGACGTTTGAGCATATCTCTAACCGTCGAGCGCCCTATCTCGTAGCCGAGTTTGAGCAGTTCGCCATGCAGTTTGCTATAGCCCCAAGTCGAGTTCTCGGCAGCAAGCCGTAGCAGCAACACCTGGAGTTCAGAATCGGTTGCTGGGTTCATGGGTGTCGGGCCGTGTGGTGTGGCCTGTATGCAGGTAGCAGCAACACCTGGAGTTCAGAATCGGTTGCTGGTCTACCGCTAGCTCGTAGTTGCTTGAAGGTCCACTTGCGGCGGACTAAATCACGGTGCCAGGGCAGAACTGTGTTGGGCTTGAACAAGAGCAGTACTTGATTCAATGTAGACTTCACCCCGTGGCCGAGGACCGTGAGTTTAGCCGCGAGTACTACCAGTGCGACTTTCTCCGTACGAGACACTCGCGGCGCGTGAGGATGTTGACGTTGCAAGATGCGCAAGACTGCGCTTCGCTCCATCTGGCGTAGGAGCAGGATTTCGAGGTCCTTGTGCTGTTCAGAGCGACGGTGGATGGCGAAGAGTTCAAGCAGCAAGGAGAAAAGGTTTGCCAGTAAAAGGTATAGCAGCGATACGTCTATTCGTCTGGCACTACAACCGTCGTCAACGTGCCATCCTCAAGAACCCACGTCTCACAGGAAATCTCTCGCTGTGCTTTTAGCCACTAGGGCAAACGCATCTAAATTGAAGGTGGGTGAGAGATAATACCTCCAACCGGAGAAAGGAGGTATGAGATGCCCAACCCGCAAGAGGAGCAAGAGGAGCAAGAGGAGCAAGAGGAAGACCGACTAAAGGCGTTACGCACTCACTTTGCAAAGCTAGATGACCCACGCATAGAACGTACCAAAGTCCACCAACTGCTCGACATCATCACCATCACCATTGCCATTTGTGCTGTCATCTGTAGGGCTGATAGTTGGGTGGATATGGAGGAGTTCGGCAACGCCAAACTCGCTTGGTTTCAGACATTTTTGTTGTTGCCCAACGGCATACCATCACACGACACCTTTGGTCGAGTGTTTGCCAGGATTGACCCCGCCCAGTTCCAAGAGTGCTTCCTGGGGTGGGTACAAGGGGTGGTGAGGTTCACTAAAGGGCAAGTGGTGGCTATCGATGGCAAGAGAGTGCGACACTCATACGACACAGCCAACGGCAAAGCCGCTATCTCGATGGTGTCGGCATGGGCCACGGATAACCGAATGGTAATGGGTCAAGTCAAGGTGGACGACAAATCGAATGAAATCACAGCTATCCCTGCTTTGCTGAGTGTGCTTGACTTGGAGGGGTGCATCGTGACGATTGACGCGATGGGTTGTCAGACGAACATCGCCCAGGCGATAGTGGAGAAGGAAGCTGATTACGTGCTCGCTCTCAAAGGGAATCAAGAGACAATTCACATAGACGTAGAGACAGCCTTTGTACAGGCACAACAGAGCAACTTCGCGGGCATTGCCCATGACACAACCGAGACGTTGGACAAGAACCACGGTCGAGTAGAAAGGAGGCAAGCATGGCTGATACACGACAAAGAGTATCTTGACTATGTCAATCCAAATGGCAAATGGAAGCAACTGAGGGGCATTGGGGCAGTGACGGCACGGCGGTACACCAAGAGCGATAAAACGCAAACGGGTACAGAAGTTAGCGTTGAGACGCGCTACTATCTGACGAGCCTAACGGACGTTGCCGAGTTTGCTAAAGCGGTGCGCTCTCATTGGCAAATAGAAATAGTCCAATCGCAAATGACAAAAACGGACATGTTCGCTGGAGGGGGAGGTCGGGATCACATATCGGATCTCGACCTCCTCCTCGCTCACCACCACTCGGTCAACTAACAGCTCCACCAATTGCCTCTTCTGCTCGAACGTGGCATCTTCTAACCCACTGCTCACACGCTGGCAGAACTCCTCCATTGTACTGACCAACCCCGCCATTTGGCCTTGCCGATCTACCTGCATCTCCAGCTGTTGGGCCTGGTTGTCTAGCCCCTGTTGGCGCCCTTCCAGGTCGTGCCGTCTGCGCCGGTATTCGTCCATAGGAATGATATCTGCCAGGTATGCCTGTGTCAAGCGATCCAATTGCTGATCCAGACTGCGACGTGCTTTGCGTAGGTTCTCGCGCCTCGCTTGTAGCTCTTGGGGCAACCACTCCCCACCTTGTGCTCGCTGCAACGCCTGAGCTAGTATCCCAGGATGGGTCAATACCTCGCATAGATCGTTCCACACCAGTTCGTCAAGTTGGGGAACAGGAGCATAACGAGCTGGGCACTTGGTGTCTTTGTGGGACTGTGCGGGGTGTTGTTTGCCTCGGCAGACGTAGTAGGCATACTCTCCCGGTGTCGTGCGAGCAGTACACGCTCCCTGGCAAAGCCCACAACTGACCAATGCTCGCAACAGGTACTGATGCGCCTTGTTGTTGCGGGTTGCAAACTGTCGGTTTTGGGCCAATTTGGTCTGCACCAGGTCGAACTGTTCCTGGGTGACAATGGGTGGAACTTGTGCAACCCCAATCCACTCACTGGGGAGCACGTCAACAGCCGTCTGATGGCTGGTGGCTCTGCTGACTGTGGCTAGAGGTGAGTGACGACGCTGGTTTGGGCGGGATCGTGTGCGTCCGGCGTATACGGTGCCTGTGTAGACGGGGTTGGTCAAGATGCCTCGCACCGTTGCCGGGTTCCAACGCCAATGACCACTGGGCGTAGGCACGCCCTGCGCCATCAGGTATTTGGCCAGCCCTATCAAGCTGTGACCGGGACCGGGACCCTCCTGCAGGTAGTTGGTATATATCTCAGCCACCAAAGCTGCCGCACCTTCATCAAGTTGCACTCCCTTTGGGTCGCGTGGCCGCTCCGGATTTACTCGATAACCAAAGGGAGGACGGGTCCAGGGTAACAAGAGCCCAGCTCGCGACTTCTGTTGTCTCCCCCTACGCATACGCTCGGCAATCAACGACCGCTCGTATTCAGCGACAGCCCCTCGAATTTGCAGCACCAGTTGGTCATGAGGGTCTTGATTCATGGGCCTATCCAGGAACTCGACCTGGCAGCCAGCCTGTTCGAACTCACTTATCAGCAAGACCTGATGAGGGTAGTTACGAGCGAGCCTATCAGGAGCTGTGAGGAGCACATGATCCACTTCACCCCTTGCAATATGCTCACGCAAGCGTGCAAGCCCAGGACGATTGAGGGAAGCCCCACTGTAACCATCATCCCGGAAGATCTGATCCGTTGGTAAGGTCCAATTGTGATCCTGGACATAAGCCTGAAGGCGTTGGAGCTGTTGCTCTATGGTCTGGGCTTGGGCCTGGCGCAACGTAGACACACGAACATACACAGCCACGGCTACACGAGCTACTGGTAGCAACGTACTCATCGTTTCCACAGTTTCTATCGGTTCGATTATGGTCATCTTCTACCTCCAGTAGGGATTGAGCAATGAACTGAGGCATGGGCTTGATCGTCTCCAACGGCGGGGGAAGGCTCCACCGTAGCAGGCACTGGTAGGCACGGTCCAAACGTCGCTGGGCGTCTGGTGTTTCAATCCATTCACGGCGAATGCTCCATTTGCGTCTGCGCTTCCACGGATTCTGGGCACAATGATGTAGCTGCTCCATTGCTACCTCCACGATGAGAAGTCTCATCGGAAGGATACGACTTCGCAGCTGGAAGTCGTAGGCGCTGGTGCTGCGGGTGCTGCGGGTGCTGCGGGTGCCGCGGGTGCCGGGAGCGTTGTGAGTGTGGGTGAGTACCAGGTGGGTAATGTTGGATGCGCTGCCACCGACAGTGTCGGCTCATGCAGAATTTGTCATTTGTGATTGCGCCATTGAGAACAGTCTGCATTGGGTTGTGGACATAGCGTTTCGGGAAGATGAGAGCAGGGTGCGCATAGACTACAGTGCCCAGAACTTCGCGGTGCTGCGGCATATCGCGCTCAATCTGCTCAAGCAAGAGACGAGCGCCAAGTGTGGCATCAAGACCGAGCGGCTCAAAGCTGGTTGGGACCATGACTATCTTCTCAAGCTCCTTCTCCAATAAGATGCGTTTGCCCTATTAGCCACTCCCGGGTATTGACAAACCCGGAATCTTGCGCTAATATAGGGGTTAGTTTGTTGTCACAACAAACTAACTCTGACTTGTCGCTAACCTATTCTAAAGGTTGGTGCTAATTTTGCTTAGAGCGAGGACCGGAGACCAGGCGTTCGTTCGAGAGATTAACCTCTCGATAATTCTTAATGCCCTGCGAGACCACTCCCCCGCCTCACGTGCCTACCTCGCGGGCGTCACGGGCCTCAACAAAACCACAGTATCCAGCCTCGTCCAGCAGCTAATTGACGCTCATTTCGTCTCCGAGCTTGGCGCGGACAAGACTGAGGAGACAGGGCGGCCCGGCATCCTTCTCGAATTGAACCCAGGGGCGGGGTGCATAATCGGCGCGGAGATAGGAGTAGATTTTATCTCGGTGGTGCTTAGCGATTTTGCGGCCAGGGTTATATGGCGGCACCAGGAGCGTACCAGCCGCCGCGACAGCCAGGAGAAGATCATCAGGCGCACGCTCGGCATCATCCACTCGGCCATCGCCGAAAAGGGCACGGAGTACAAGACTATACTCGGCCTGGGCCTCGGCGTGCCTGGCCTTGTAGACGTAGCCTCCGGCACCCTCCTCTTCGCACCCAATCTTCGCTGGCGCGACGTACCCCTGCGCGACATTCTCCAGGCCGAATTCGACTTCCCTATCTATGTTGACAACGAAGCCAATATGGCTGCGCTTGGCGAGAGCTACTTTGGTGTGGCTCGCGAAGGCCAGGACAGTCCTATATGTAAGCTCTGGCGTAGGCCTGGGGGGTGGGATCGTGCTCGACTGCAGGGTAATGCCGGGCGCAGCGGGCTTCCTCGGAGAGGTAGGGCACATGACCCTGGACATGGATGGCCCTCAATGTAATTGTGGCAATCGCGGCTGCTGGGAGACCCTGGTCAGCCAGGAGGCGGTCTTCAAGCGGATACGTGACGCCCTCGCGTCGGGAAGTGAGTCGAAGCTCCAGGAGTACACGCACAACGACCTGCAAGCCCTCACAATACCCCTCGTTGTGAAGGCAGCCCAGGCAAGCGACGCTGTAGCTTTAGCCGTGTTGGACGAGACTGCACTCCACATGGGCGTTGGCCTCGCTAACCTCGTGAATGCTCTCAATCCTGAGATAGTGGTCTTCGGCGGTATCCTTAGCCTGGCCGCAGAGTTCATGCTGCCCACTATTCTGAGCGTCATTTCTCAGCGTGCCCTCGCGTGGCCCGCCGAAGTCGCAAAGGTCGTGGTGGCGGCGTATGGGTTTGATGCGTGTATGATGGGTGGAATAGCCACTGTGTATCACCAGATTTTGAGCCAGCCTTTCAAACCCGCTCACGGTAACAACAGCAATCACAGCAACCGGCGTCCTGCAACTTTACCTGGACGTGACGCTCATGGTCACAGCCCGGTCGGCATCTCCGCGCCCTCATACAAGGCAATAACTACGGGAACAGCCGCGGAAGCTACCCAACCCTAAAAGGAGGTGATGGCGAACTCAAATACGACCACGCCGGGCGGCGTGAAATACGAGTTACGAGTTACGAGTTAGAAGTGATCACGCATCACGCCCCGGCAACCAACAAGAGCAAAGAATAGAAGACCCTTCTAAAGGAGGAGAGTAATGTCGAAACGAATAGCAACGATACTAGCGCTGTTGGTAATAGCGATACCATTCCTGTCAGCTTGTGGCGGTGATACGACGCCTGCCACTGCGGTCCCCGTAGCCAATACAGCAGTGCCGCCGACCACCGCCCCGGTGGCGAACACAGCCGTACCCGCAACGGTGGCCCCCACCATAGCAGCAAATACAGCTGTGCCCCCGACCAGTGGCACCACCAGCGGTGGAAAATTGCAAGTAATCTGGTTTGCATGGCCGCCGTGTGATGCCCTCGGCCAGTTGGTCAAGGGTTTCCCTGGTGGGCAAGTGGAAGTGCGCTGCGTGCCTATTGACCAGTGGCACAGCCAGATATTCACCGACTTCGTCGCCCAGGCGGGCGCTGATATTGTCATCCTCGACAGCCAGTTCATTGGTGAGGCGACCTCGGCGCACACATCATAGACCTGGCGCGCTTCCTCGTAGGCGAGCCGAAGACCATCATGGCGATGACCAAGACTTTCATCACCGAACGTCCCCTTGCTGATGGCAGCGGCACGGGCAAGGTAGATGTGGACGATGCGTTCGAGGCGATAGTGGAGTTCGAAAGTGGCGCGGTGGGCACCCTCGAGGCCTCACGCTTCTGCCCTGGCCGCAAGAATTACGAAGTGTTTGAGATAAACGGCTCCAAAGGCTCCCTTCGCTTCAACCTGGAGCGGTTCAACGAGCTTGAGGTCTTCTGGAAGGATGCTCGCAGGGAGACGCAGGGCTTCACTAACGTTTTAGTAACCGAGTCGTATCACCCCTTCTGGTCCAATTGGTGGCCTCACGGGCATATCATCGGCTGGGAGCATACCTTCGTCCACGAAATCGCTCACCTCCTCGACGCTATAGCGAACGACAAAGATATAGCTCCCCTGGGAGCCACATTCGAGGACGGCTACCGCAACGCCGTCATTTGCGACGCCATCCTGGAGTCGGCAGCCGCAGGCAGGCGCGTGCAGATTGCATATTAGTTCGAGGTTCAAAGTCTGGCAACAACGTTGAACCTTGAGCTTTGAACTAACCGGAGGAGAGACATGACAGTACGTCGCTTGACAGGGATAGGCATCGCGGTCGCCATCGTGGGC
>JBBSGN010000121.1:0-7110 GCA_038254085.1 Chloroflexia bacterium
ACATGAGTGTAGCGCCCCACACAATTGTTTTCCCCAATGGATCTGGGTGTTTGATTGGACGGGGCGGTTAGACGGTGGGGATTTGGGTCGTTTTTGATGATGGTTGGTTTGTCTACCGATAATTATACCATTAAGGGCAAAGCCGTTTATTCACCATTCAAGAGCGCGTCGCCCTCCGGCTTCAGCATCAGCACGCTCAACGGCCCCACCGTCAGGTTGAGGGCGTAGCCGCTCTCCGCCCAGGCATCCTCGACCGCCTGTGAACCGCCCGCGTTGCCCACGTTGCTGCCCCAGTACGCCTCGGCGTCGCTGTTGAGGATTTCTCGGTAATAACCGGCTCGCGGCGCGGGCACGCGATAATTATATCGGGGCACAGGAGTGAAGTTGCACACGACCACCACCATATCATCGGGGTATGAACCTGGGCGGGGGGCGGCCCGGCGCACGAACGCAATCATGCTATTCTCGCTGTCGTTGGCCGCCAGCCACTGGAAGCCCTCCCAACTGTTGTCTACCTGCCATAAGGCGGGCTGGCTCCTATATAACTGCAAAAGGTCGTGCGCGTACTGGTGGAACCTCTGGTGAGAGTCATGCTCTAATTCGTGCCAGTCTAAGCTGCGGGTCTCGCTCCATTCGTTCCTCATCCCCAACTCGGCCCCCATAAACAGCAACTTCTTGCCGGGGTGACTGAACATGTAGCCAAGCAGCGTCCGCAAGTTAGCGAATTGCTGCCACCCGTCGCCCCGCATCTTGTTGAGCAGCGACTTCTTCAGATGCACCACCTCATCGTGGGATAATGGCAGCAGATAGTTCTCGCTGAAGGCGTACATGAGCGAAAAGGTAATCAGATTGTGATGGAAGCGCCTGTATATCGGATCGTAGGCCATATAGTCCAGCATGTCGTGCATCCAGCCCATGTTCCACTTCAGATCGAAGCCCAGCCCTCCCAGGAAGGTGGGCCGCGTGACCATCGGCCAGTCGGTCGAGTCCTCGGCCATCGTCAGCACGTCTGGATGCTCCAGATGCACTAACTCGTTGAATTTCTTGAGGAAGTCAATCGCCTCCAGGTTCTCTCGCCCACCATAGCGGTTGGGGACCCACGCGCCCGGCTCTCGTGAAAAGTCGAGGTACAGGAGCGAGGCCACCGCGTCCACCCGCAGCCCGTCAATGTGGTACTTGTCGAGCCAGAAGAGGGCGTTTGAGAGGAGGAAGTTACGCACCTCGTTGCGTCCAAAGTTGAACACCAACGTGCCCCAGTCCGGGTGCTCGCCCAGGCGGGGATCGGCGTGCTCGTACAGGTGCGTGCCGTCAAAGTAGTTCAGCCCGTGAATGTCTTTGGGGAAGTGGGCGGGGACCCAATCGAGGAACACGCCGATGCCGTTCTGGTGGCACTGATCAACCAGGTACATGAAGTCCTTCGGCGTGCCGTAGCGGCTTGTCACCGAATAGTACCCGACTGTCTGATAGCCCCAGGAGGCATCCAGGGGATGCTCCGAGACAGGCATCAACTCGATGTGTGTGTAGCCCATACGCTTCACGTAATCAACCAGTTGGTGAGCCAGTGCGCGGTAGGTAAGGGGCCGGCCCCCCTCGTGCAATCCGCTCTCCTCCATTACCCGCCACCACGAGCCGAGATGCACTTCATAGATCGACATGGGCGCGTCGAGTGCCTGCCGCTCGCCCCGATGGCCGAGCCAATCGCCGTCGTCCCATGCGTATCCTTCCAGGCTGGCTACAACAGAGGCGGTTTGCGGGCGTAGTTCGGCGTAGAAGCCATAAGGGTCGGCTTTATCCGCTACGTAGCCGTGCTGCTGAGATTTGACCTCGTACTTGTACGCTTCCCCCTCGCCCAGGCCGGGCAGGAAAATCTCCCAGACGCCCTGCACGGGGTGGCGGCGCATCGGGTAGACCCGCCCATCCCAATCGTTGAAGTTGCCGATCACACTCACACATAGCGCGTCGGGCGCCCACACGGCGAATTGCACGCCCCAAACCCCGCCCACCTCGCGTATGTGCGCGCCCAGCTTCTCATAGGTGCGATAGTGCGTGCCCTCAGCGATCAGGTGCAAATCGAAGTCGCTCAGAAGCGGCCCGAACGAGTAGGGGTCCACCAGATCAACCGTGTCACTGGCCACGTTCGTCGCCCGCAGAACATAGCCGAAACCGCCTTCGCCTGGAACCACCGCCTCAAAAAGCCCGTCGGGGTGGATGCGCCACATCTCGAACTGAGCTACGTCTTGCTTCACCACCTGCACAGCCGCAGCCCAGGGCAAAAAGGCCCGTATCACGGTCGCAGGCTGCCCGTCCTGCTCGGCCAGGTGCGGCCCCAGCACGGCAAAGGGGTCTCTGTTGTGCCCGCCGACTATAGAGGCGATTGTTTCATTGGAGAGGGATTGCATGTTTATTATGCTCCTTGTGGTTGCGAGCCATACCATCAATAAGAATGCCTCCATGCACGGATTTTGCTATACTTAATATACCATGCTCGCACCACCTCCCCAGACGTTGCAGCCATACGTAGGTATAGGTTCTTCGCCCGAAGATGACACCACCCTTACGACCATAAACCGGAAGGAGGAGGCGCGTAACCTTCTGCTGGTTGTGGCGGGGTGGACGTTGCTTCTGCTCCTCATACCACCCCAGCACGAATATCCCATCATTGACGACTGGATATATGCGGGGTCGGTGCGAGAGCAAATGGCTACGGGCGCGTTTACTATGCCCCTGATGTCGCAAGCCAACCTTGTCGGGCTGACGCTGTGGGGCACGCTGTGGGCCAGGTTGTTCGGCTTCAGCTTTACCATCCTCACTTATTCCACGCTGCTGATGTCGCTGGCCGCCCTGCTCGCTTTCTACGGTATCGCTCGCGCCGTGAGGGTGCCGCCCTGGGGCGCTTTGCTCGGCACGGGCCTACTCCTCTTCAACCCGCTCTTCGTCCATCTCAGCTACAGCTTTATGACCGATGTGCCCTTCCTGGCGCTGATGCTGGTGGCCTCGTTCTGCTATATAAGGGGCCTTCAGACCCACCATCTCGCCTGGTTCGTAGCGGCCGGTCTGTCTGCCGGGTGGTCATTCCTGATCCGCCAGTACGGTCTGCTTGTGCCCCTGGGGTTCCTGCTCTACCTGGGGTTGAAGGGCCTGCTGGAGCGAAGGTGGCACTGGCGCGAAGGGGTGCTGACGGCCCTCGTACCGGGGCTGATTATCGGCGGGTGGTACGTCTGGTCGCGCCAGTTGCCCCAATCGGCTGCTGCCTTTATGGCCGCCGAGCGCGCGTCCCATTTCGTCTTCAAAGAACCCTGGCTGCGCGTTTTCAGCCTCAGGGCGCTGACCGTCCTGCCGATTACGGCCCTTTTTGCGTGGGCAGCGGTAAAGATAAAGCCATCGCGGTGGTGGCTGGTAGCTGTGTGGACTCTAGTAGTAATCTGGGGGCTGCTCAATCTCGATTTGCCTGACGAGCAGTTGGTCGAAACGCCCTATCCCCCCTTCACGCTGCAAATAGGTCCGATCTCGGTCGGCCTTTCGTCCGAGATGTACACCTTCGGCGACTGGGGCAACATAGTACGCACCGACGGCATTGACTTCTTCGAGTACCAGCAGCAGCCTATTTGGTCACCGGAAACCTGGCGGGCTTTGTGGGCGCCGGGTCTGGGCCTCGGCATCGTGTTGCTAGCCAGGCTCACGAGCAGTCTGCGCGACTGGCTGAAGGCGCGCATCGAGCATGTGCCGCTTTCGCCTTTGGTCGGTTTCTACCTGGTGGGCATAAGCACTGTGGTCGTTTCACTGGCTTTCCCAGCCTCTCTGTTCGACCGCTACGTGCTGGCTTTCTTGCCGTTCGTGATCCTCTTCGTGGTGCGCGGGTCGCCCAACTGGGGCCGCGTCGCGTGGACCTATTCAATCGTCACATTCGTGCTTATCGCCGCCTTCACACTGCTTGCCAAAGCCGACGCGGTTGAGCACGACAACGCGAGGTGGCAGGCGGCGCAATGGCTGGCTGCTCGGGTAGGTAGGCTACATGGCGGCTATGACTGGGATAACTGGATGGGTGGGCGCAACGACGCCTACCCGATTGCCGATGTACAACTCCCCGGCTACCGCGTTGAGCGTCGCTTCCCCTACACCAGCCGCCTCTCCGGTTTCGACACCCGCTACGTGCTGGCGCAGGCCCGCGCCGATGTGCCGCCGATTAGTAGTCGGTAGTCGGTTTTCAGTTCTGTCCGACCACCGACTACCGACTACCGACTACCAAACAGTGCATAACCGTATTGACACTCTCCACACCAGCGGGTATAATTGGGCAGGAGTTGGAGGCTTGGCGCCTCGCTCTCGGCTTGGAACGACCTTTAACGCCGGCACCGTGAGGCCGGAAAGGTTGGTGTGATACGTATATGCGTGCGTCCCGATCAGGGAAACCAACCTTGCGTGAGCGAGGTTTTTTTGTGCGTGGCATACGCTTTGCGCCATCCGGGTAGGAGGCAAAAATGGATACTCCCGCTTTCGCGTACAACTTTCCCGTACCGCCCGGCATTCCCTACGGATTGAGTCGGCGCAACGGCGCGCACATAGCAAGGGTCAAGGCGACCCTGTTGCGCTCGGCACAGGGCGCGCTCGACGGAGAAGGCTTCACGCAGGTGGTCGCGCCGGTGCTTACTACTATGTCGGGCGCTTGCGGCGACCCCGGCACTCTGATCCAGGTTGACCTGCACGGCCGGCAGGCGTATCTGCGCCAGACCTCACAGCTTCACATCGAGCCGCTCATGCGAGAGCTTGGCAAGGTCTATTCGATTGGCCACTCATTCCGCGCCGAGCGCCGCGCCGACGAGCGCCACCTGAACGAGTTCACCCTGCTGGAAGCCGAGTGCGCCGGGGCCACCCTGGACGACCTGATGTCGCTGATGGAGCGGCTGGCGCTGGGGATGCTGCGCGGCGCTGCGACCTCTTCCCAAGAACCTCTGGAGGCGCTGGGCGTTGACCCACACGCTCTGCTCTCTATAAAAGCGCCTTTCCATCGCGTGACCTATGACGAGGCGATAATCGCGCTGCAAAGCATGGGCTATTTCATCGAGTGGGGCGAAGACCTGTCGAACAGCCATGAACTGGCCCTTACCGAGATGGCGGGCGGCCCGCTGTTCGTCACGCACTACCCGACAGAGTTGCGCTTCTTCACGATGAAGGCCAGCCGCACCGACCCGCGCCTGGTCGAGTGCTGCGACTTCCTGCTGCCCGGCGTGGGCGAGGTTATGGGCGCGTCGGAGACCGAGACCGACCCGGACCTGTTGGAGCGCAAGCTGGCCTCTTCTCGCGGGGTGCGGCAGGTGCTGGACCTGGGCGGGAACGCCGACGACTACGCCTGGTACATCGCCATGCATAGAGAGAGCAGCGCCCAACAAGCCGGCTTCGGCATGGGCTTCGAGCGCTTCGTCCGCTACGCCTGCTGCCTGGCTTCGGTCGCCGAGGCGGTTACGTGAAACGTAAGATTAAGCACTTACGTTTTACGTTTCACGTTTTACGAGATGACCACACCCTTCTACAACCCCAACCTCTCTTACCAGGAGAACTACGACCTGGGGCCGTTTGGCGTTTTTGCCAAGTGGCCTTCGGAGGGAGAGCGGGCGGCGCTTGATTTGCCCGCGCAAGAGTGGACTGCGATTGCAGGGTTGCAGCTGAGGAGGCCGGTGGGAATACCGGCTGGGCCGCTGCTCAATTCTAAGTACACGGACGCGGCGTTTCGATGGGGCTTTGACCTTTGTCATTACAAGACGGTGCGGAGCCGGACGTGGCCCGCGCATCCCGCACCCAACGTGTTGCGCGTAGATATACACGAGCCCTTGCCGCCGGGACACATCGGCCATTTCGCGCTCCCAGCCCGGCCTTTCCAGCCTGGTGAGTCAGTGGACCCGGCCACCCTCAGCATCACCAATTCGTTCGGGATGCCAGCCCAGCCGCCCGCTGTATGGCAAGCCGACATGGAGCGGGCGGCGCGCGGCGCGGGGCCGGGCCAGGCGCTGGTGGCGAGCGTGTACGGCACGCAGGAGGCCGGAGGAGATGCTATCGCGTATATGGCAGACTTCGCCCGCACCGCCGCCATGTGCGCCGAGACCGGGGCGCACGCCATTGAGGTGAACCTGTCGTGCCCCAACCTGGGTGGGCACGGCCTTCTTTGCCACGACGCGGACGCAGCCGGGCAGGTATGCCGGGCGGTCAGGCAGGCGATTGGCGGCGGGCTGCCTCTGTTCGCCAAAATAGGCAACTTCGCGCCGGACGAAGCGGGTGAGGCGACCTTGCGCCGCGCTGCGCAAGCCACAGCGCCGTACTTGCAGGGCTATGGCGCGGTCAATGCCGTGCCGGTGCCGGTGGTCGCTGAGAACGGGGAAGCGGCCCTCCCAGGTGCGGGCAGAGAGATGGCGGGCGTGTGCGGCGCTGCCCTAAAAGCCACCGGCCTGGACGTGGTGCGCCGCCTGGCCCGTATAAGAGCCGCTAATGACTACGATTTCGCCATCATTGGGGTAGGCGGCCTGGCTTCGCCCGCCGACTTCCTCGCGTATCGGGAGGCCGGGGCGGACGCGGTGCAAGGCGCAACCGGCCCGATGTGGAACCCGAGGTTGGCGGTGGAGATTGCAACTGTAACGAAGATCGAGCCAGTGGGAGCAGCCTAAGAATGGCACGCAAAGTCCTGCCACGTAGGAACAGCGACTCCTCTCGGAACTGATAAATGATAAAGACCAAACGTAGAGCAGGATCCCGAGTATTGAAAATAGGCCAAGATTTGGTCAAAGGCCCTCGTTCCCTGCTGCCACCTAAGGAGATTAATGGTTTTGGTTGGCTGGAACCTAATCTTAAGCTCATGTGGTGGCCCTATTCGTCCGCGCCCATTGAGTCCTTAATTATCTTCTGTGACAATACGATCAACCGAGCCGAAGGTTTTCTCCCGCCAGTGGTTCGCTATGCCCGATGGGAGCACGGCAAGGACCTGACCAGCCCACGTTGGTGGCCGACTTTAGAAACCCGCTTGAGCTATCTGGGCGATAAAGTAGCTGAAGTGAATGAGAAAGTTAAGGCTTTGCAGGCAGAGTTGGCACGAGCGCCTTTCATACCTTTTGGCTTATCATTAGA
>JBBSGN010000122.1:0-7069 GCA_038254085.1 Chloroflexia bacterium
AGGACGGCACGCCTACGCCTGTCAATTCGGTGCGGATGGCGTTGCTACACTACGAAAAGGACCGCGAACTGAGCTTCCGCTTCCTCACCGGCAACCACCTCATATACCGCTTCGTCTACGAGCAGATGACGCCTCAACGCACCGAGTTCACCGTGAACGCGCTCGTAGACGCCCAGAGCAATCCAATCAACACCCTTCGGCAACGCCTGGCCGCCAAGAACCGCCGCAAAGCCGCCATCAAAGACCACCTGCGCGTGAAGGGCGAGTTAGAGCGCAGGGCTGCGCGTAGGTAGCCATGCGCGGCGGATGACCGCCCGGCAGATAAATCTGCGGGCTACACCAACAAAGCCTCCCTTCGGAGGCTCTCTCTGGTGGACAGTAGCCCGCGTAGGCGGGCTTTGCAACCGTAGCCTGCGGCTTTAGCCGCCCGGCCCGGCGTATCCACACGGCCTACTGTATGATATAATCACCTGAATCGCCCCAACAGCGACCATATCCTAGCGCACCCAAAATAAACCAGGAGTGTTATCATGCTTCTCTCATCTCCCAGGAGACACGTCAGCAGATTCGCGGGCCTATTCCTAGCCGTTATTATGATCGCAGGCACGCTCGACATCTCGCCCCATGCGAGCGCGCAACCCCAACCGCCTTCGGCACCCGCCCCCGCGCCGCCTATCCAAACGGCCCCTTCGCCTAACGACGTGCTTGATTACGTGGGCGATATACTGCCCCAGCGCCAGCGCGACCTGTTCGTAATGAAGCTAGACGGCAGCGATAAGAAGCAGATTACGTCCGGCTTCAACGTGTGGTTCGCCTCGTGGTCGCCCTATGGCAAGCGCCTGGCTATCAGCACCGAGCAGGGCGTCCTGTACACCCTCAACCCCGACGGCTCGGACCTCAAGCAGATAGCCACCGGCGCCTACTCACCGCCCTTCTGGTCGCCCGACGGCCACTTCATCGCCTACGTGGGCGGCGAGAAGTTCGGCTTACCCGTCGCCAGGGGCAACCTGCGTATCATCCCCGCCGATGGCGGCACACCCTGGCTGGTGCCGGGCGGAGAAGACATACCATCCCTGCCGCCGGGAGCAGCGGCCGTTGCCTGGTCGGGCGACGGCACGCGCATAGCCTGTGGGTGGCCGGGGCGCATCCTCCACGTAGCCGACGGCCCGGGCGCGCCCGTAGGCATCGAGCCGCTTAAAGGCGCTGGTGCGGGCAAGTTCGTGGTGGCGGGCGGCTGGGCGCCCGACGGCAAGCACCTGGCCGTGACCGACGGCAAAGATTACGGCATCCTCGACATGACCACCGGCGAATTTGTGAGCATTGCCAAGTCATTGCCGCAGCCCGGCATAGCGCGATCCGGCGTATCGTGGTCGGCAGGCATAAAGAAGGTGGCCTTCGCTATCAACAGCGCGGCGGGCGACGGCCAACGCCTCTTCCTAGCCGACTTCGACGGGCGCAACCCCAAGCTGATACTATCCGCGCCACACAAGGCTGTGTATCACGGCGAAGTAAGCGACTACGGCCCGCCCTTCTTCTCGGCGGACTCTAAGACGATGCTGGTGCGGGTGTCGCGCACGACCACCGAAAGGAACGGCAACCTCCTCTTCACGCACGAATCGTGGCTGGTACGCACCGACGGCTCGGGCGGCGAGAAGCTGGTGGACGGCTTCAACGCCAACTGGCAGCCCAAGACCCGCCTGAAGCTGCCCGATCCCGCCTTCTGGTTCCAGTGGCGCATCGCCGACCTGCCTGTATCCAACGGCCAGGCCCAACGCTCGTGGCTGTGGGGGCCAACAGCTATCTTTTCGGGAACCGAGGAAGAGAGGAGTGCCATCATTGGGGAAGGTGGTGCAACAGCCGATCTAGGCAGTGTCACTGAGGTAGTCTACTTTGATAAAGGGAGTATGCAAATAGACAAGCTTGGTCCCCACCCGTCACGGCCAACTAAATTCCTGGTGATTCCAGGGCGACTCACTTGGGAGTTAGTCACTGGAACTGTAGTTCAGGGATCCGGAGCAAACATCAATATCACTGCCCAGGCAGGTGAGGGCAAGGCCCCTGACATAATGATAGCGGGCGATGACCCCAACGCCGACGCGCCCACCTACGCCACCTTCAACAAGCTAGGCGCGGCCACCGACGCGGGCAAGGCCCAGGACCGCACCGACCAGCCGGTAGACGCCACCCTGGCCCGCGACGGCACTATCCGCCACAACCCCGACCTGGGCGCTCTCTCCAAGATAGAGGCTTTCGTGCCCGAAACCGGCCATAACATCCCCGACGTCTTCTTGGACTACTTCAAAGGTCAGACATGGGACTGGATCTACATAGCGGGCTACCCTATATCCGAGCCGTACTGGGCGCACGTAGGGGTGGCGGGCCAGCCCCGCGACGTGCTGGTGCAGGTCTTCGAGCGCCGCACCGTCACCTACGACCCTGCCGCGCCGGAGGGCTATAAAGTGCAGTTTGGGAACGTGGGTAGGCACTATTACGATTGGCGGTATGGAGGAAAATAGGCAGCCCATGTTGGCGTCTGTTAGTGGCCCGGTTCATTTGGCCGGGTCACTTCTGTGCTAAGGCCGGTCACGAAGCGTGACGAGAGCGGCCAACCGTTGACTCGTGCGGACAAGTGGAATATACTCGCGGTGGTAGGACAGGCGAAAAGCACGGTATTGGCGGGGTTTTTACCATTCGGAACAAGAGGTATCAAGATTGCCTAATCAGCCGCTTGCAGAAGTATTCGGGTTCCCCAGTGATAATCTTTCGGCGCAAGCAGATTACACTCGTAACAATAAGCTCTGTCCGTTCAACAGCTGATCCCCGGTCTTACTTGTCTTCTGATTGGAGGGAAACGCACGTTCGCCCAGATTATCTGTCGTCATCGCGCAAGCGCCTTGTACCACAACTGGTATACAAAGGCGGCATCCTGAATACATGGGGTAAGAAGCTGGCTGTAGTATTACAAAAGCGATTTTTTGCCACGCTGCCGACTTTGCCGCCCGCAGCGCCGGAAGAGGCAGATATAGCATGGATGCTATACGATTTGGAACACGACCCAGCGCAAGACCGTTACAATCTGACGCAGTCTGAGACCGTGTATACGCGATTCAAGCCTGCTCTTGATAGAATAGTTACGGCGGAAGCCGGTCCCGTCGAGGACTTTATCAGGCAGCTTCAGAAGAATCTTGATACGAAGAAGATAGATACGAGGCTTGACGAGAATACGCCCACAGACACACCAAGCCTTCTCGACCCTGAAGACGTTTAGCAAGCATATTGATAAATGAGGACATTTGTGCGCCAAGCTACCCTATTTGGAGATATGGACGGAACTCAAGAAACGCTCCTCGATGGGGTCGTAAACGTTTCCTTAGTGCCACAACGAAGTCCATTCCGGTATCCAGGCGGCAAGACCTGGCTCGTGCCCCGCATTAGGCAATGGCTCTCCTCCCACCCCGCGAAACCGGAAGTGCTGATTGAACCATTTGCGGGCGGAGGCATCGTGAGCCTGACCGTTGCTTTTGAGCAACTTGCGAACCGAGTGGTAATGGTAGAGCTAGATGACCAGGTGGCTGCTGTTTGGAAGACGGTGCTGGGTGGCGATGCTCAGTGGCTTGCCGAGGAGATTGCAGGGTTTGAGATCACCTCTCAATCGGTAGAGCAGATTTTGGCCCGAACCGCTGAGGCACAAAGAGCAAAAGCTTTCAGGACAATAGTGAGGAATAGGGTAAATCGCGGAGGTATCCTTGCGCCTGGAGCGGGCCTGGTAAAGAATGGCGAGAATGGCAAAGGGCTATGCTCTCGATGGTATCCCGACACCCTCAGAAGGCGCATTTTAGATATAGCGGCGATTAGCGATCGCATTGGATTTATCGAGGGCGACGGCATGGATGTCCTGCGCGAGCACGCACATGACGCTGATACTGTGTTTTTTATTGATCCTCCCTATACGGCGGCGGGAAAGAAGGCTGGTAGCCGTTTATACAAGCACTCTTCACTTCACCATGAAGAACTCTTTAGACTCAGTACTCTGCTTGCCGGTGATTTTCTAATGACCTACGACAACACCGACGAAGTGCGCGAACTGGCGAAATGGCATGGCCTTGATACACTGCTTGTGGCTATGAAAAGCACGCATCATGCAAAGATGAACGAATTGTTGATTGGGCGCGATTTAGACTGGGCCAGATCATAACCTAACCGCTGATTTATCGAAAAGCAACCTGGCATACGGAAAGGAAGAGAATAAGATGACCCAACCACAAACCACCCCTTACGGCTCGTGGAAATCGCCCATCAGCACCGACCTAATCGTGGCCGACTCGGTAAGCCTGGGGCAGACGGCGCTCGACGGAGATGATGTTTACTGGGTCGAGCAGCGTCCGGCGGACGGTGGGCGAAACGTTATTGTGCGGTATACACCGGACGGTAAGGCGACCGACGTGAACCCGCCGCCGTTCAACGCTCGCACCCGTGTACACGAATACGGAGGCGGGACCTACATGGTGAGCGACGGCGCGGTCTACTTCTCCAACTACAGCGACCAACGCCTCTACCGCCAGGACCCAGGCGAAGAACCGCACCCTATCACCCGCGAAGCCGAGATGCGCTACGCCGACGCGATTATGGACCGCCAGCGCAACCGCCTTATTTGTGTGCGCGAAGATCACACGGTAGAAGGGCGCGAGGCGGTGAACACACTCGTGGGCCTCAGCCCTGATGGAGGCGAGGACAACGTGGGGCGGGTGCTGGTCTCCGGCAACGACTTCTATTCGTCGCCTCGCCTCAGCCCGGATGGGACCAAGTTGGCGTGGCTTACCTGGAACCACCCCAACATGCCCTGGGACGGCACCCAGCTATGGGTGGGTCAGATCGAGCCGGACGGGTCAATCGGGAAATCCGAGCAGGTGGCGGGCATGAGCGTAGCGGGGGTAGGCGAGGCAGTATTTCAGCCAGAGTGGTCACCCGACGGCACGCTCTATTTCGTCTCAGATCGCACCGGCTGGTGGAACCTGTACCGCCTGCGCGACGGCAAGACCGAGCCGCTACACGAGATGGAGGCCGAGTTCGGCAGGCCACAGTGGGTGTTCGGGCTGTCCACCTACGGCTTCGACGCGGCGGGCCGTCTCATCTGCTCGTACATCCAACAGAGTGTCGGACGCCTGGCCGCCATAGACACTTCAACCCGCAGTTTCCAGCCCATCGAGTTCCCTTACCCAAACATAAGCTCTCTGCGGGTGGGCGACAGGCGGGCCGTACTGGTGGCAGGCTCCCCTATTGAGGCGTGGTCGGTAGTGCAGCTTGATTTAGCGAGCGGGCAGACCCAAGTGTTGAAGCACGCGAGCGACGTACAGGTTAACCCAGGGTATATATCGGTGCCGGAAGCCATCGATTTCCCCACCGAGAACGGGCTGACGGCGCACGGCTTCTTCTATGCGCCCAAGAACCGCGACTACGTAGCCCCTGACGGCGAAAAGCCGCCTGTGCTCGTGATCAGTCACGGTGGACCGACGGGTAGCACCTCGACCACCCTCAGCCTCAGCACGCACTACTGGACCAGCCGGGGCATCGCCGTCCTCGACGTGAACTATGGGGGCAGCACCGGCTACGGCACCGCGTACCGCAGGCGGCTCAACGGGCAGTGGGGCGTGGTGGACGTGGACGACTGCGGGAATGGAGCGCGTTATCTGATCCAGCGAGGAGAGGTTGACCCGGATCGTCTCGCCATACGGGGCGGCAGCGCGGGCGGCTACACTACCCTGTGCGCGCTCACCTTCCGCGACCTGTTCAAGGCGGGCGCGAGCTACTACGGCATCAGCGACCTTGAAGTGTTCGCGGGCGACACGCACAAGTTCGAGTCGCGCTACCTGGACAGCCTGGTCGGCCCCTACCCTGACCGACAAGACCTGTACCGCGATCGCTCGGCCATTCACTACACCGACCAACTGTCGTGCCCTATAATCTTCTTCCAGGGGCTTGAAGACAAAGTCGTGCCACCCAACCAGGCCGAAATTATGGTCGAAGCCTTACGCGCCAAGAAGCTACCCGTCGCCTACCTCGCCTTCGAGGGCGAGCAGCACGGTTTCCGCAAAGCCAACACGATCAAGCGCACTCTCGAAGCCGAGCTATACTTTTACTCGCGCATCTTCGGCTTCCAGCCCGCAGACAAAATCGAGCCGGTGGAAATTGAGAACGAGACGTAAAACGTAAAACGTAAGAGACAAGCCCCTTACGTTTTACGTTTTACGTTTTATTCTAGAGGCACTTGACGATGCGGCCTTGTTGACCGAAGGTGAGGGCGAAGGGGCCGACAGTCTGGCTCTTATCGGTGATGTTGATTGACAGTTTAAGGGTGCCGTTGGATACCTGGCCGGTGAACACAGCGGGGTGAGAATCGGCCTCGGTGGGCTGGGACGGACCGCCATGCTCGAAGGTGTAGATACCGTTGACCTGGAAGCGCCCATCGGCGTCCACGGCTATTGCGCCAGTGATGTCGGCGTGCGCGCAATCGAACTCGATGTGCGCGCTGGTGGCGCTGACCAACATAGATGCGTGGTCGCCGCCCCAGACGCCCACCTGTAGATTGGTGACGCCCGGCACGCCGCCCGGTTCGCCGTTAGGGTACTTGCGGTTGAACTCCCACCTGCCCAACTGCGACAGCAGCACGTTGAACGGAGGTTTATTCTCAGGGTGAAGCTCGAACACAGCCCGCTCGAAGTATTGCACGGTGTACATCTGGCCGTTCAGGTCGCTCTTTTCCGGGAAGGTGTCGGTTATAGGATAGCCTTGTTGGGCCAGTCCGCCGTGAGTCTTCCAATAATCCAGAAACACGCCGCTTATGGACTGGTTGGTCTGCGGGAAGAAGAGGCCCGCGCCCGGGGCATGAGCCAGCGGCGAGGCCGGCGCGCCGTTGGGATACCGTATCTTGAGGGCTATCGTGCCCAGAAGCGACAGCAGCACGTCGTTGGGCGGTTGGTTCTCGGGGTGAAGCTCAAACACAGCCCGCTCAAAATACTGCACGGTGTAGGTTTGGCCGTTGATCTCGCTTTTCTCTTGAAACTGGCCGCTA
>JBBSGN010000123.1:0-7055 GCA_038254085.1 Chloroflexia bacterium
CCAATCCAAGCGCAATCGCCTTCCCAAGCCCCTGGCTCGCAGCCGCCACCAGCGCCACCGCGCCCTTCAACCCCATGTCCATACCCCACCCCCTTTTTAATTATGAATTATGATTTATGCATTATGAATTGAAGGAAGTAATTCATAATTCATAATTGGCAGTATAATTCTACCATGCCCACTGAAGAGCGTCGCGGCCTTCTGTACGTAGGGCTGGCCGCCCTCCTCTTTTCCACCAGCCCCGTCTTTATACGCTGGGCCGACCCGATGTCGCCCTTCTTCAAGACCTGGGGCCGTATGTTGGTGGGGGCGATAGCGGTCGGCTACGTGGCGTGGTATACGCGGAGAAGAGCGCCACTGACGGCTAGGAACGTAGAGACCGCGCCAGGCCACGCGCGTCCCGCCTTGCGCTTTCTCATGTACGGCGCTATCGCAGCCATCCACTTCTTCTGCGCCCTAGCCTCGCTCAACTTCACCACGCCCGCGCATTCCCTCTCGATAATCTACACAGCGCCGCTATTCGTGACGCTCCTATCTGCGTGGCTGCTCAAGGAGCCGATACGCCCCAGGCAGTGGGCAGGGGTAGGCGTGGCCGTGCTGGGCGTGTCCATACTGGCAGGGCTTGAGCCTCGGTTCTCCTGGGGGATGGCGCTGGGTGACGGGCTGGCCCTCGTATCGGCCATAGCGTTCGGCTTCTATTCGGTGGCGGGGCGGTACGAGAGGGCGCGCTATCCCCTTCTCATGTACGCCTCGCGCGTCTACGCGGTTGCTGCCCTGTGGCTCATCATCCCCGCGCTGCTGTCTCTGCCCTCTATGCCTGCTGAAGCATGGGGGTGGCGACAGATTGGGTCAGTGGTGGCGCTCGGTCTGGGGCCGCTCGCCCTGGGCCACACGTTGTACAACGCAGCCCTCCGCAAAGTACACGCCACCTACGTCAATATAATCGCCTCGCAAGAGGTCACGGGCGGCATAATCCTCTCATGGCTCCTCCTCGCCGAAGTCCCCAGCCCCAACTCGATCATAGGCGCGGCAGTCACGCTTGTGGGTATAGGGTTGGTGCTGAGGTGACGGTTGCTGGAACCCTGCCGTCCCTCCCTCGACTTGCAAAGTTGATGTGGGCTATAGTATACTCAGCAGGCAATCTTCGTTCTTGAAAGGCGGGTTTTAATATTGAGCAAGTCCCGGAGCATCGCTGCATCTCTTCGTATTTGCGTTATCCCCCTGTTGGGCCTCGCCCTCGTAGTGGCGAACTCGGCGGGCCTCGGCCTGACGGCCCTCCCTGCTGAGGCTTCGGCCCTTGCAACCGTTCCTGGTAATTCGGTAATGGTCCCCGCCGGGGCTTCGGCCTCTCTACAGGTTCGGGGCATCGCCCTCCAACCAGGGGCCGGCCTCCCTACTGGCCCTCTATCCGTTGCCCAACCGCCCCTCGCCACCGACCGCGTCCGCACTACCCTCTACTATGGCATTGATTGGGGATACGCCGCCAGCGACCCGCAGCAGGTAGCCCTCGCTGTCTGGTGGGCCGCGAGCGGCAATTGGAACGACCCTAGCCACTCGATAGCTGAACGCATCACCGGCGCTGCCGTCAACTCGCCCGGCACGCCAAGCTGGAACCCCGATGGCCGCTCGATCCTCACTCTTATGGGCCAGGGACAGCTCACGCTCTCGACATTGAGCCTGGCGGCTATCCCGGCGTCGGCGTCAGTGGGCGACGGCACGTTATCGGTGCATAATAGCAGTGGGCAAGATATACTGGCCTTCCTACCCTATGGCACTGTATTTACAGGGCCTTCGGGCCAGGTGCTAGTGTGGGCCACCGGAGTAGGCGAAAACCCGAACCTGGGCGGCGCCACGTCCACCCCCGAAACCGTCTCCGCATCGCCCACCCCGACCGGAGCGGCCCCGCCCACCGACACGCCGCAGGTCGCCGCACCTACGCAGGCTATAGTGTACAAGAGTGGCTATACACCCGTTGCCCAGGTAACGCCATCGCCCGCGCCCAAGCAGCCATCGGCCACCGCCGAACCTGCCGGGCCGACCGACACGCCTGCACCAGCCCCTTCCGACACACCGTTCTCCACCAACACCCCTGTCCCCCAACCGACCAATACCCCCGTCCCACCGACGGCCACCTCCACTCACACGCCCGGCCCACCGCCTGTGGCTCCCAACAGGCAAATAGACCCACCGCAGCAGTCTGAGGGTCAGGGCGTCGGCCTTCCGCCGGGGAGCCTGCCCGCCAAGACGCCCGCGCTGCCTGAGAAACAGCAGCCCCAATCTAACGTCGCGTCGGTGCCTTTGCTGATTACCCCTTCAGGCTCGCCGGCTTCGGACGCCACCGCGCCCGCACCCCCACCGGTCGGCACGGGCACGCTGCCGTCGCCCGTTAGCACCGGAGCGGTCCGCACGGTCGGGCCAACCCCTCCTGGGCCGCAACTGACGTTTATCGCGCCGCTACCGACTAAGATAGCTAAGAACACGCTGACCCCCACTACCGGGATCGTGCCTGGCCCGGTGATACTCACACCGACCAATGTGCCTACAAGGGCCACAAGCCCCAGCGACACCGGCCAGCCCACCCCATTGGCGAAGCCCACCCTGCCGCCCAAGCCCATACCCGCGCCCGTAGCGCCCACGCCCAAGACCGAGCCAGGCGGTCCCGTCATCAACACCGCGCCTGGCAACCCCAGCGATAACGGCGCTGCCGCAGGCTCAGGCTCGCAGACCAACCCGAAAACGAAGGGGCAAGCGCCCAACAGCGCACCCGTCACCGGCGCAGGGGCATCGCTCCTTCCGCTCTGGCTCTCTATCTGCTCTACCCTTATGGTGCTGGGCGGATGGGCGCTGAGACGCATGGCGCCCGCCGCCCGCGAGGCCCAAAAGCTCGAGGATCAATAAATCTCGACGATTAACAATAGAAGCCCAAACAAGAAAACCGCCTCAGGCGGTTTTCTTGTTTGTAGCTCATTTGCTCCGGTACGACAGCGTCAGTCAATTATAGGAGTGGACTGGGGCTGGACCTGGGGTTGGCCGTCTATGTCCAGCCTGTTGACCAGCCATTTGCCGTCGCGCTTTACCAGGTAGTAGGTCTCAGTGAGGGTATCGGGGCCTTGCGACTGGATCACCTTGTTGTCCGACTTGTTGTAGAAGGTGACAGTCCAAACCTCTTTGGTGCGGGCGGTGGCGGTGTCGCCGTTCACTTTTACATCGAGTATATCGAGGCGCTCGTTAACAGGAGTGGCGTACATCCCGTGCTGTTTGAGGTCGTCTACCATCTTGATGTTGTCGTTCAGCACCTCGCCTGTGCGCGTGCCTTTAAGTACCTCGGTGTCGAGGTCGTGCCAGGCTTTTATCTGCTCGTCATTGCTCCGGCGAATCACATCTTTGATCTTGGCCTCTTCACTGGCGTTGGCGGGCAACGGAGCGGGGGCCGTCCCGGAGGCCACCGTCTTGTTATTCATCACCAGGTAGCCGCTAAAAGCTGCCAGACCTAACAGCAGCACAGCCGCAGCTACTATAATGGGAAGCAACCACGAGCGCGCAGGCTTGGTCCGCTCAACCTCGCGCACGGCGGCAGTTGAATAGGGCGCATAGGTCGAGGCTGCCCCGCCCGGCGCATATGGCTGGTAACCTCTAGGCTGCCCCTGTGCTGCGTCTCGTGGCGGCGGAGGCGGAGGCGGCAGCACTGATCCGGCGGATTGCGCGAAAGGCGGGACAAAGCCCTCACTCCGTGCGTCGGGTGTTGGAGATGCGGGAGACGTGGGAGACGCGGGAGACGCGGGAGACGCGGGAGACGCCGAGGAAGGCTCCCAGCTTTGGACGGCATAACCATAAGGCGTCTTGGGGGCCGTGTTACCGCTCTCCCGCCCGCCCATTACGTCGTAAGCGGCAGTTTCCGCTTCGGACGGCGGCACCGGCGCGCCAGGCGCATCCCCCGATTGCTGGGCTGAAGAAAGAGCCGTCCCACAGTTCGAGCAAAAGCGGCTCGTTGCCGCATTCAGAGTTCCACAGTTAGGACATGTTTGTGACATCAACTTATCCTGTCTATCTTAGCTTGTTATATTAATAGAATAGACCCTGGCCGCAAGAATCGGGCTTCCAATCCGAGTATACGATACACCTCGTGCGGCGTCAAGCCAACCGACGACGGACAACCGTCTACCGAACGCAGTCGGCAGTAGCCGGTAACCACTTTTTACAATTCACTCAGCATTAGTCGTCCGTCGTCCACCCTCACAGATTCCCGAAAAAGCCCGACAGCACCGACATCAGGGCGGGCAGACGAAGGGCGTCGACGAAGGGGGCAGGGTAGACCAGGAAGAGGATAGAGGCGGCGCATAGGGCCACTCCGTAGGGCATGAAGTCGCCGAAGCCGCTCCTATGTGATACCAATAGAAGGATAGAGGCTGCGCCCGCGAGCAACGGGCCGATCAGCAGCGCGCCCACCACGTTGGGGAAGCCCAGCATCAGGCCCATGAGCAGCGCCAGCAGCACATCGCCCGCGCCCAACGGCTCCTCGATCCTGGGGAAAATCAGCTTTGCCAGCCCATAGGCCACCGCGAAGAAGCCCCCGGCCACCCCCGCGCCAATCAGCGCATTCACCAGACCCACCCCAGGCAAAAAGAGGCTGCCCAGGAGCGCTATCGCCCAGCCCACAGCCATCACCGACAGGTAGATGTCGCGGTGCTTCCAGTCCAGCACCAGCACCAGCACCAGAATAGTCACATAGACCGCATGAAACAAGAAGCCCACGCCCCAACCCTCGAACAGGAATAGAGCCAGGAAAAGCAGCCCGGCGGCCAGTTCGGTCGCCGGATAAGAAAGCGACAGACCACGCCCACAGGTCGAGCATTGCCCACGCTGAAGCAGATAGCCCGCAACTGGCATGACCTGCCGGGGGGTGAGCGGGTGGGCCGAGCGGGTGCAGTGGAGGCGACCCAGCAGAGGCTTATTGGCCGCTAATCGGGTAGCTACAATATTGACCAGCAGGCCGGCAACCAGGCCCGCGCAGAGCGCCAGCACCGCCAAAAGCGCGTTCAAACAACCGCTCCAGCGAGGGCCGTCTTGAGGGTTTGCATGAAGTTTACTATAAGGTATGCGCGTGGTAGTTGCAATGGGAATATTGGGCTTCACCGCCGCCCTGAAAGTCACACTCTTACGGCTTATATAAATCCCAGCGCAGTTCGTACACGGCGATCACGTTGTCGCCCGCTATCCTATTGTCGGGCACCTGGAAGCGCGCCCTCTCGACCGCCCAGGCAGGCGGGCCACCGTCGAACCAGGCCGGGTAGAAAAGCAGATAGCGGGCGTTCGCCTGGTGTAAAGCCTGCCAGGCGCGGGGCCAGTCGCGGTAGGTGCCGAGCGTTGCCGGGGTGGTCAGCCCCACCAGGTCAATCGTCGGGCGGCCCGAGAAGAGCTTGACCGCCCCTATCGGCTCGGAGGCTATCAGGCTGCCGGGCGGGGTATGATCGGTCAGCCACCGCGCAGGCAGTACATGAGCGTCGGTGATATTCCGCACCTCGACCACGTAGTTGCGCGTCGCCCACAGATAATCGGCCCCCACCAACATGGCCACAACTACGATGCCCAGCGCCATTCCCATACGCGGGCCAAACGAAACAGGCAGCCGCCTGGCGAAGCGCCAGGCGAGCATGGCGAAAGAGGCTACCACAAAAGGATGTACCGGCAGGAGATAGCGGTCCTCCTGTCCGAACCAGGGGAGGGTCGCCATGAGGGCCGCCACGTACAGCACGCTGACCATCAGCACGAGCAAAGCCGTCCAGCGATGCGCGCGCTCCTCGGCATCGTCCCGCCCTGACCCGGCAAGCCAGTTGAGGCCGCTGCCCGCGACGGCCGCCAGAGCAGCCACGAACGGCAGCGCACGCCCGGCGGCCACAAGCTCTTGCGCCGCCGAGAAGAACCGGCTGCCCAGCCGCAGGCCGCCCACCTTAGCGAAAAAGGAACTGGGTAGCGGCTTGCCCCACCCGGCGTAATAAACCAACGACATGGCCCCAAACCCCACGACCGAGGCCAGAAAGTACAACCCGGCCTCTCGTAAAGCCACCCGCTTCTGATTGGCGGGCGACCAAGTGGCCCGCAGCAAGAGCCAGAGCAGCCCGGCAAGGCCGACCACTATCAAGTCGGGACGCGCCCAGGGGAGGAGGGCGGCCAGCAGCAGGCTCCAACGCAATCCGCCATGGCGCGCGTCCTGCGCCAGCAGGCAGACCGCCCACACCGCCAGCGTCGCCGCCAGCGCCGATTCGAGGCCCGACATCGCGCCCCACACCAGCCCCAGGTCAGCGGCTGCGACGGCCCCGGCCAGCCAACAAACAGCGCTTCTGAAGGAGCCGCCAGGACCAGGCAGCGACAGCAGCGCCAAGCGCCGCGTGCCCAGGCTAGTTGCTACGAGACTGATCGCTCCTGGCAGGTAGGCAGACAGATAGAGGCGTCCGGCTTGCCGGGCAAGCTCAGTGCCATGGGGAATCGGGGCCGGGGCCAGGCCGCCCAACAGCGAGTGAAAAGGCGCTAGCAGCCAGTAAGAGAGGGTACACAGTATGTACCAGCCGAGGCCCGTGACGCCTCCGCTCACCTGGCCCAGATTATAGGTAAAGGGGTGGCCCTGGGCCGCCGCCAGCACGTAGTTGCTGTATATGTAGCCATCGTCTATCGGAAAGGCGAGCGAGCCGGTATGCCTCAAAGAAGCCAGAGCGAAGGCCCCAACACACGCCGTCGGCACAAGCGCCAGCCACCCGCCCCGGCCCACTCCTGATGCGCCCACCGTGACCCCACCGGGCGAATGGCTTACCGTCATAAGCCGATTGTAGCAAACGAGGGGCACGCGGGCAAATTGCCGCTATTTTGGTGCGTTCTGGTACGAATTACCCGTTGACAGCAGCGTTACTTTCTGCTAGAATAAGTTCGCTGGGTGGCTCGGAACGACGCAGCATGGCAGGGCGCGACCTCGGTGCTATCGCCCGCCCATCTACCCGGCACGGCGCAACCTACTTTCAGAAGACGGCAGCGGGATATAAGCACCCCGGCGGCCCCTTGCAAAG
>JBBSGN010000124.1:0-7011 GCA_038254085.1 Chloroflexia bacterium
CACTCACCCTTGTCATTCCGAGCGGAGCGAGGAATCAGTTGGGGATAGTAGGGTCGAGGAAAGTGTTAGCCGAGTGGGGGCGAAGGATATTGATTCCTCGCTCCGCTCGGAATGACAAGGGTGAGGGGTCGCTTACCAAATAGACTTCACCAACCACCAACCACTGACGACCGACCACCGACTACCGACTACCGACTACCGACTACCGAAACAGGAGGGCCAATTGGAACAACAATCTGCTGCTGACATTATGGAGAAGAAGGCAGTCCGCGATGCCGAGGCGGGGCCTGAGGCCGTTGCCGAGCCTGCCCGCACGCCTCTTTACGATGAGCACGTGCGGTTGGGGGCACGCATGGTCGAGTTCGGAGGGTGGATGATGCCTGTGCAATACACAAAGGGCATTATCGAGGAGCATAAGGCCGTGCGCTCTAATGTCGGCATATTTGACACCTGCCATATGGGCGAGTTCATCCTGGAGGGGCCGGACGCTGCCCGCCTGGCGAACACCTACACCACCAATAACGTAGCCGCCCTCAAGACGGTGCAGGCCCAGTACTCCTACATTTGCAACGAACAGGGGGGCGTGCAGGACGACTGCATCGTCTACCAGTTCCCCGATCACAACTACATCGTGGTGAACGCCGCGCCTCTCAAAGCCGATTACGAGTGGCTACAGGAGTTGGCGAAGCGGCACAATTTGGATGTGGATATACAGAACGTGTCGGACCGAACGGGCAAGCTGGATGCGCAGGGACCAAAGGCAGCAGCCCTGGTGCAACGCTTCACCGACACCGATCTCTCGATGCTCAAGTTTTTCTGGGCCACACAGGGAGAAATTGACGGCGTGCCGTGCCGCATCTCGCGCACCGGTTACACGGGCGAGGACGGCTTCGAGTTGTTCTTCCCAATTGAGGAGACGGTCAGGCTGTGGCGGCTCTTCGTCGAGAATGGGGCCGAACCGTGCGGCCTGGGCGCACGCGACACGCTCCGGTTGGAGGCCAGCCTGCCTCTGTCGGGCAGCGATGTGGCCCCACCCGCCAATCGCAACCCTGTGTGGGCGGGCTTTGGCCGCTTCGTAAAGCTGGATAAAGGTGTAGACTTCGTGGGCCGCGAGGCTCTGGTCAAGGCAGCACAGGACGAAGGCGGCGAGCGCATGATCAACTTCATCGTGACCGAGCGCGGCGTGCCTCGCGCCCACTACCCCATTATGAAAGATGGTGAAAAGGTGGGCGAGGTGACCAGCGGCTCTTACGGCCCATCGCTCGACAAGTACATCGGCATGGGCTGGGTGCGGGCTGGTCTGCACGAACCCGGCACCCAACTCGAAGTGATGATCCGCGAGCGCCCCGTGAAGATAGAGGTCGTGCCCAGGCCGATGTATAAGAAGCCGCCGATTGGGTGAATGGGCGACCGACGACGGACGACCGACTACCGATAGCTGATAGCTGATAGCTGATAACTGTAGTTTACACAGGAGGACTACATGGACAACCCGCGAGACTACAAGTACACCAAAGAGCATGAGTGGGTGAAGGTGGACGGGGACACGGCCACCACCGGCATCACCAACTACGCGGTCACCCAGTTGGGCGATATGGTTTATGTGGATATGCCCTCGGTGGGTGATAGCGTTAAGCAGGGCGAGGCCGCAGGGGCGGTGGAGAGCGTGAAGGCCGCCGCCGACTTCTATAGCCCCCTCAGCGGTGAGGTGGTCGGGCGCAACGACCGGCTGCTGGACGAGCCGGGGCTGATGAACTCGGACCCCTATGGCGAGGGCTGGTTCATCAAGATCAAACCTTCGGATATGAGCGAGCTTGACGACCTGATGGACGCTGCGGCGTATGATGAGTTCGAGAAGGAGCAATCATAAAGACCTACGTCGTTACCGCCGCCCTCATTCGGCAGGGAGACCGAGTTCTCCTGGTGCGCCAGCAAGGCGAGGACGATCCGCAGCCGTTCTGGGTGCTGCCCGGCGGATTGGTCGAGCCGGGCGAGTTGATCACCGAGGCGTTAGCGCGTGAGGTGCGCGAGGAAACGGGGTTGCGGGTACTCAATGTCGGTAGGCTGCTGTACGCCATGCAAGGCGTCGGTTTGCCCCCACAGGGGCAGACGTTGGCATACGTACTAGAGGTCACGGAATGGAAGGGCGATATAGCGCCTGACGACCCCGACGGACATATATTAGAAGCCGCTGTTGTGCCCGTAGCGGAGGCTATAGAGCGGTTGGAGCAATTGCCCTGGCAGGCCATGAGCGCGCCCGTTACAGCTTATCTGCGCGGCGAGCAGCCTGCGGGCGCGATGTGGCTCTACACGCACGCGAACGAGCGGCAAGAGTTGGTATTCAAGACCGAGAACGGAGTTTAGTTAAGCATGGTATATACCCCAAACACAGAGGCGCAGCGACAAGAGATGCTGGCCGCAATCGGCCTGAACAGAGTGAAGGACTTGTACGCCGAAGTGCCTACCGAGGTGCTGGACCCGAAGATAGAACTGCCCGCACCGTTGCCTGAGCCGGAGTTGATGGCCGAGATGCGCCGCCTGTCGGAGGAGAACTGCGACGCGGCCCACTACGCCCTCTTCCTGGGCGCGGGCGCGTACAACCACTTCTCGCCCAGCGCGGTGTACCGGATCATGTCGCGCTCCGAGTTCTACACGGCCTACACACCTTACCAGCCGGAGGTAAGCCAGGGCACCTTGCAGCAAATCTACGAGTTCCAGACGCTGGTGTGTGAACTGACCGGCATGGACGTAGCCAACGCATCCATGTACGACGCGGCCTCGGCGCTGGCCGAAGCGGCTATCATGGCGAGCGGCATCACCAAGCGCAAGAAGGTGGTGGTCTCGCCGAAGGCCCACCCTGAGCATAAGGCCGTGCTGCGGACATACGCCGCCAGCCACGGCATCGAGATTGTCGAGCGCGACGCCAATATCCACGATGCGTCCGAACTTGGCAACGATATAGCCTGCATAATCGTGCAGCAGCCCAACTTCCTGGGAGAGATACGCGACCTGAACGGCCTGGCCGACAAGGTCCACGCGGCGGGGGCCATGCTAATTATCGTGTTCGACCCGATCTCGCTGGGCCTGCTGAAGAGTCCGGGTGAGTTGGACGCGGACATTGCGATTGGCGAGGGGCAGAGCCTGGGCGTGCCGATGCAGTTGGGCGGGCCGTATGTGGGCCTGTTCGCCACCAAAGAGAAGTATGTGCGACAGATGCCGGGTCGCCTGGCAGGCATGACCAAAGACATGAACGGCAAGCGCGGTTTCGTCTTGACACTGCAAGCCCGCGAGCAGCATATACGGCGCGAGAAAGCCACCTCTAACATCTGCACCAACGAGGGGCTGATAGCTGTGGCCGCGACCACTTACATGTGCCTCATGGGGCCGCAGGGTTTGCGTCGCGTGGCCGAGATTTGCTATCAACGCAGCCACTACCTCGCCAACCGCATTGCCAAACTGCCCGGCTATAAGATAGTCAGCCGAGAGCCTTTCTTCAAGGAGTTCGCTACGCAAACGCCGATCTCGCCGACCGAGATCAACAAGCGCCTGCTCGGCCGGAAAATTATTGGCGGCCTCGACATCAGCAAGACCCCCGAAGTAGACGGCATGGACAACGTCTGGCTCCTCTGTGTCACCGAAATGAACACGAAGGAGCAGATGGACAGGCTGGTGTCGGCGCTAGAAGAGATGGAGAGTAATGCTTAAAGCGTAAAACGTCAAACGTAAGAACAAAGCCTTTTACGTTTTACGTTTTACGCCCCGAATGAGGAAACAGCATGAGCATAGAACCGCTAATATTCGACCTTAGCAGCCCAGGCCGCACCGGCTTTTCGCTGCCCGAAGTGGACATGGACGAGGCCCCGGCGCTCGACGCTGGTTTGATGCGCGAGGAGCTTGATCTGCCGGAGGTATCAGAAGTGGACGTGGTGCGTCACTTCACGCGCCTCAGCCAGAAGAATTACAGTATAGACATAGGCTTCTACCCGCTGGGGTCTTGCACCATGAAGTACAATCCGAAGGTGCATGAGGACGTTGCCATCATGCCCGGCTGGGCGCACATCCACCCATACCAGCCCGAAGAGACGATACAGGGCGCGCTGCGCGTGCAATACGAGCTGGGCCAATGGCTGATGCAACTCACCGGCATGGACGCGATCAGCTTGCAACCGGCGGCGGGCGCGCACGGCGAATTCACGGGCATACAGATGATCCGCGCCTACCATCTGTCGAGGGGCGACACCGACCGCGACGTGCTGCTCGTGCCCGACTCGGCGCACGGCACTAACCCGGCGACGGCCGCGGCTGCGGGCTTCAAGATGATCAGCCTCAAGTCGGGCGCCGACGGCAGCGTGGACCTGGAGGCTCTGAAAGGCGCGCTGACCGAGCGGGTGGCCGGAATGATGCTTACCGTGCCCAACACGCTCGGCCTGTTCGAGCCGAACATCCTAAAAATCAGCGAGATGGTGCATCAGGCAGGCGGGCTGATGTACGGCGATGGGGCCAACCTGAACGCGCTGGTCGGTCATATCCGCCCCGGCGACCTCGGCTTCGACGTGATGCATATCAACCTGCACAAGACCTTCACCACCCCGCATGGCGGCGGCGGCCCCGGCAGCGGCCCGGTGGCCTGCAAAGAGATACTCGCCTCGTTCCTCCCTTCGCCAGTAGTCGAGAAGCAGGGCGGCCAATACACTTTCTCCTACCCCAAGCACTCGATTGGCCGCGTGAAGAACTTCTGGGGCAACTTCGGTATGCACGTGCGGGCCTACACCTACATCCGTCATCTCGGCCTGCCCGGCTTGCAGCGGGTGAGCGAAGACGCCATCATCAACGCCAACTACATCCGGGCCAACCTGTCCGACACGTACAACCTGCCCTACAACCGCGTGTGTATGCACGAAGTAGTGCTGTCGGCCAAGAACATCAAGCAGGAGACGGGGATACGCACGCTCGATGTAGCCAAGCGGCTGATAGACTATGGCGTACACCCGCCCACCGTCTACTTCCCTTTGATAGTAGAAGAGGCGCTAATGATCGAGCCGACCGAGACCGAGTCGAAGGAGACGCTGGACTTCTTCATACAGGCGATGAAGGACATAGCCCGCGAAGCCAGGGAGAACCCCGACATCCTCCACTCGGCCCCCAACACCACCGAAATCACCCGCCTGGACGAAGTGACCGCCGCCCGCGAGCCTAACCTGCGCTGGCGCCGCCCGGTAGCGGCTGAGGAGAATGAGCCACAAGCAAAAGCAGGATAGTGTGCGGACAGGCGGATTTTACCCCCTTAGTTTAGCTGCCGTGCCCTCCCTTACCGGGCAGCCGCCAGCAGGCTGTCCACCACCACATCCCACGTAATCCCCTTCACCCTCTCGCGTCCCGCCCTGCCGAGCCGGGCCGCCTCCTCCGGGTCTGAGGCTAAGCGTAAGATAGAGCGGGCTATGGCAGGCGCGTCGGGCGGGGTGACCAGGCCGGTAACGCCGTCCTCCACGAACTCCAGTACGCCGCCCGAATCGGTGGTGGTGATGACAGGGCGGGCCGCGACCGACGCCTCTACCGCTCCGTAGCCGTAATCTTCGTCTATGGGCGCGAAGTAGACCGTTCGCGCGTTGGAGTAGAGGCGGGATACCTCCGTATCGTCCACGAAGCCGGGGAAGTCCACCCTGTTCGATATGCCCAGCCTGGCCGCCTGTCGCTTGAGCGCGTCCGCGTTCGGCCCGGTGCCCGCAACCACCGCCCGCACGCCCGGCGCAAGCGCAAGCGCGTCCAACAGCAAATCTATCCTCTTGGCCGCGTCCAGCCGGTTGATGGAGAGTATATAGTCTCCATACGGCCCGGGCTCCAACAGCAACTCCGAGCGTATAGGTGGATAAAGGGGCGTGCCTTCCAGGCCGTTAAAGCGGCGCAGACGGCTCGCCACGTTGCGCGAAATCGTATATATTTTGCGGCCCTCCGACAGCGTTTTGCGGTCCATGTGCGCGATCAAGCGGCGCATCCGCACGTCCTCCGGCGAACTGGTGAAGTCGGAGAGGGGCGTGCCGAACCAGTCATACGCCTGCCGGAATTGATGCACCAGCCACGTCACCTTGCACGGGTGCCTGACCACATAGGAGGGCCACTTGGTGCATATCGCCACGTCTACGCGCTGCCCGTTCGCTTCAGTTATGTCAATCATGCGCCAGGCCAGCGCGCTCGACACGATCTGCGGGCGGGGATACCACTTGTAAGGCAGGGCAATAACCGCCACCTTGTGCCCACGTTCGAGTAGCGCCTGCCGCAACCCCTCCACCAAAACCTCGTTGCCACCATAAACAAAGGGCACTTGGGCTGTGCAGATGGCGATGTGGAGGGGTTCGGGCATTGTTTCGTGAAACGGACTCGTAAAACGTAAAACGTAAGGGCTGTTCTCACTGCTTACGTTTTACGAGTCACACTCCGTGCTTCACTCTCAGTCTCAAGACCACTATCCAGGCGAACACAGCGAAGAGGAAGGTAGCGACCAGGAGGCCATTGAAGCCGATGTGGAGGACACGAATGAGGACGCCACCGCCCGCCGCACCAATCAGCTGGCCGATGCCCAGGAAGACCGAGTAGAGGCCCATGACCGCGCCCCGATGCTCGACCCGCGTCTCGGAGATGTCGGCTAAGTATGCCAGCGCGACGGGTGTGAAACCGCTTTCAAGTAGCACGCCGATAGCCAGCACAGGCACCAGGGGCCACTGTCCCCACGGCCCAGGCATCACGTTGTTATTGATGCCCGCTAGCGCGGCGCACACGACGAACATCCCCGCAACCGATGTGAGCATCATGTCGGTCCTGCGAAGGCGGGCGTAAAAGAGGCTCCATATGTAGATGCCGGCCATGAAGAAAACCCCGAATGCACCCTGTACAAAGCCCAATTGCCCGGCGGCAAAATGCCCGTACAGCAATTGGTTGCCAAAGGCCGAATGGTCGCCGCCCCTCACCATGATAGGCGGGAGGTGAGCGAACCACAGGCCGACCACAGCGTTGACG
>JBBSGN010000125.1:0-7008 GCA_038254085.1 Chloroflexia bacterium
AGGCTTGCGGGTGTTGAGGTAGCTTTGGAGAATGACGGCGGCGGCCATGGCGTCTATTTGTTGGCGGACCTTCTTGGGGGGCACGCCCGATTCCTGGAGGATGCGCTGGGCCTCGACGCTGGTTAGGCGCTCGTCGCAGTATTCGACGGGGAGGCCGGAGACTTCGTGCAGGAGGTCGCCGAAACGATGCACGAGGTTGGACATGACACCCGCGTCACCGCTCATGTGGAGGGGGTCGCCCACGACGATCATCTCGGCCTCAAGCTCCTTTGCTATGCCGGTTATCTTGTCTATGTCCACGTTGAGGGAGACGCTTCGCAGGGTCTGCACAGGGCGGGCGAGCAGACCAATGGGGTCGCTGACCGCCACGCCGATGCGCCGCTTGCCGAGGTCGAGGCCGAGGATTCTCATGATAATTATGAGTTTTGAATTATGAATTATGAATTATGAATTATGAATTGAGCAAGATAATCTGTGATTCGTAATTCATAGAGTGGCGACTTCGGCTTGCCGGTCGGGGTAAGGGTCGAAGTTGGTCCATTCGATGTCGGGGGTGTCCTGGAAGCGGCGGGCCATTACGTGTAGGGCTTGTTCGTTGTTGTCTACCAGGGCGAAGCGTCTGCCGAGGGCGAGGCAGGCCGCGCCGGTGCTGCCGCTACCCGCGAAGAAGTCGAGAACCAGGTCGCCAGAGTTGGAGGAGGCGGCTATCATGCGCTTCAGGATGCCGAGCGGTTTTTGGGTGGGGTAGCCGGTCTTCTCTTTGCCGTTGGTGGGCACTATAGTGTGAAACCAGGTGTCGGTGGGGGTCTTGCCACGCGCGGCTTTTTCAGGCCCGACCAGGCCGGGGGCCATGTAGGGGATGCGCTCTACCGCATCATAGTTGAAGGTGTAGTTATAAGGGTTTTTGACGTATAGGAGGATGTTGTCGTGCTTGGGGGGCCACTTTTTGCGGGTGCGCGCCCCGTAGTCGTAGGCCCATATTATCTCGTTGAGGAAGCAGGCACGGCCAAAGATGGCATCGAGCAGCACTTTGCAGTAGTGGACCTCGCGGTAGTCAATATGGAAGTAAAAGCTGCCGTGCGGGGCCAGCACTCGGTAAGCCTCTCGCAAGCGTGGTTCAAGGAAGGCCAGGTAGTCGTCGAAGGCGTCCGCGTAGCCATTCGTGCCGAGCCTGGTTGTCGTGTACCGTTGCCCACCGAAGCCGGTGCGGTCGCCGTCGTGCGAGTGAGCGGTGTTGATCTGGGTGCGCTCCTGAACCTTGCCGGTGTTGAAAGGCGGGTCAATATAGATGAGGTCTACGGAGGCGGGGTCCAGGCTTTGTAGGATAGGTAGGTTATCGGCGAAGTAGATGTGGTTGGTCATGTCAAGGCTGCACACTCCGGGGGTCGGGCGTGCTTTGCGAAGAGGGAGGGACGGGCACGGGGCGGACGCTTTGGGTGGCGCTGGCCTGTACCTCTATGCGGGCGGGGTCGTTGGGGAGCTTATCTATGTTGAACCAGAGGACTTTGGCCTGGATGGTGGAGGGGTTGACATAGCTGCCGTATGCCTGGGTTAGCAGGGTGCGCGCCTGCGTGATCTCCTTGCCTTTGACCAGGTCACGTATGCGGCCCGCCAGGTCGGGGGTCAGGCTGAAGGTGACGCGGGCGCTTGCCGACGTGCCGTACAGCACCCTGCCCTGCTCTACCGATTGTACTACCGGCGGGTCGTACTGGATGCTTGCTGTATCCAGGTTAGGGCCGAACGCCGGGTTCACGGTGTCGTGCATTGAGTCCAGCACCGCCTGGGCAACCGAGTCGCGCAGTTTGTCTTCCGAGTAGGCGTAGCCCTGGGCCTCGCCTGTTAGTTTGATGTGAACGGCGTCTGCGTCCTCGCCCGCCTTGTGGTCGGCCTCGAATGATAACGGTGGGAGGGAGACGGTCTGGGTGATAAGCTGCTCGCCTGGGGTGACGAGGGCGAATATAGCGCCTCCCACCTTATCGGAAGCCCTGGCTTGTAGCTCGGCCTTCAGCCCGTCAATATCGGCCTGGGTGACTACCTTCACGGTGTCTACCGCGCCGCCCTGTAACGCCGAGTTAGTGTAATTGAGCGTGCCGCCGTACACGCCCGAAATCTGGTTGGGACCGATGTTACCGTCGGGGCCGGGCACGCCCGCGACGATAGGCAGGTCGAGCGTGCCGAACGACTGGCCGAACACGGTGGCTGGCACTGTCCCGCCGGTGGTGGTCTGCACCGTCACGCCGTTGGAAGCCTTGAAGCTGGTGCCAGGCGGCACCGATATAGGGCCGCCGGTGCGGTTAGTGAAGTGCATCGTGCCGGTCGCCTTGCCGTGCGGCACCTGCTTCGTGCCGGTGGCCGGGCGCGTGCCCTCCTCAATAATGGGGACGTGGAGAAGCGTGGCGGCCAGAGAGGGCGCGCTGACTGCGCCCTGGGGGCCGCTTCCGGGGTTAGAAATAGTAGGAGCGCCCGCCTGGCTGCCGTCGCCGGAGGTGATGACCGAGATTTCGACCGGCAGTGCGCTTATAGTCTTGCTGAGTGGGGTGACATAGATGGTGCCTTCGGGAAGGTAGACGTAGGCGTAAGCCGACCCCGCCACCAGAGAAAGGGCTATGACAGTCGCCACAATAACGAACAGCCTACCCCAGCGCACCGGCTTGGATAATCCACCGTAGCGAAGGCCGCGCGCGTTCTGGTAGGCCCCACCCAGGACGACGGCCTGGCGGGCCTTGATGCGGCCCGAAGGCGTGGGCGATACCTCGGGCGGGTTCGTGGGTAGGGAGCCTGTCAGGTGGGCGCCGGTTATTAGCGCGGGCGATAGCTGGCCGGTCTGGCGCGGGCGGGTGCGGGGCGAGGGCATCCCTGAGCGGCTGGCCTGTGGGGGCGTCCAGGGGCGCTGCGCGCCTGCTAACGGCGCGGGATCGCCGGGGTTGTTCAGCCAGGTGGAGGTGGTGAGGCCGGGAGAAGTGTAAATGGGCAGGGCGGGGGACAGCACCCAGTCGGGTAGGCCCTCGGCGCTGCCTATGGACAGGGGGGCGGTCGGTTTCTCAATGTCGCCGGTAAGGGCGGTGCTGCCCAGAGCGGGGTCGCCTAGCAGGGCGGGGTGGCCTTCAGGCGGGTCTACCATGTGGAAGCCCAGCACCCGCGCCAGGGCCGCAATGCTAGGGTCGAGAGAGGCGACCGAGACGCGCACCTCTCGCGCGCCCTGTATCTTGCCGAGGGCAAGGAAGTCGTGGGTGGTGTGGAAAGCCTGCGCGCCCCTGGGGATGACAAGCACGGCGTTGGGGGTGCGCGTCCAGGCGTTCGCCACCTTGTCGAGGATGGATTGTATGCCCTCAGCGGCCTCTACTGTGATGTACTCGGGGGCGTACTTTGTAGGGTCAAACTCTTCTTCTGCTGGTCCCATGCTTGTGAATTGTGAGTTACGAGTTGCGAGTTTTTAGGTTGCGCTTCGTATATGCGCGGAAACGCCACACGCCGCGATCCGGGTGCCTGATGCCATTATATACCCAAGTTGGGAGGTTATGTCGAATATCCACCATCCAACAAATACGCCTCTAGTACCTTCTTGAAGGTCCTTCATCGTGCTATGATTAATGAGACAGCTACGATATTTTTGAGGGGCCTGGGGAAGGCTAGGGTAAGGCTGGCTCAGGACTTTGGAGCGCAAGAATCGGATAGACGGGGCGGGCGGGTTGCTCTATGATAGACGTATACACAGGAGGTGATTACTTTGGGTATAAGAGAAGCGAACAGTAGAGAGAGGGAGGAAGGTCGCTGGCAGGCGGTGCTGGCGAGGGACGCCGAGGCTGATGGGGCTTTTGTGTACGCTGTGCTATCTACGGGAGTGTACTGCAAGCCGTCGTGCCCTTCACGCAAGCCACAGCGCCAACAGGTGTTATTTTTCCCTATGCCGGAAGTCGCCGAGCAGGCCGGGTTCCGAGCGTGCCGTCGCTGTCTGCCGGACAAGCCAACGGTGCGCGAGCCGATGACAGAGGTTATACAGCAGGTTTGCCGTTATATAGAGGCTAATATTGATGGTGAAAGACCGCTTACTTTGTCGGATATGAGCAGCCATGTTGGTGTCAGCCCTTACCATCTGCAAAGGACGTTCAAGCGTGTCATGGGAATAACACCGCGCCAGTACGCCGAGGCGTATCGCCTGGGACAGCTGAAGACGCGGCTTAAGGAGGGAGATAACGTGACAAGAGCATTGTACGACGTAGGATACGGCTCGAGCAGCCGCCTGTATGAGAGAGCAGGCAGCGAGCTCGGCATGACGCCAGCCGCATACGGGCGCGGTGGGCCGCAAACCCGCATAGGCTACACAATCGTTGATTGCCAGTTGGGCCGCCTGCTGGTGGCCGCCACCGAGCGGGGAATATGCGCGGTCAGCCTGGGAGACGCGGACACGGCGCTAGAAGCCGTCCTTGCCGAAGAATACCCCGCATCGCAGATAGGCAGGGACGACGGCAAGCTGGGCGAATGGGTCGGCGCGATCCTGAGCTATCTGGGTGGGCAGCTACCGCATCTTGACCTGCCTCTCGACATAAAGGCCACAGCGTTCCAAAGGCGCGTGTGGCAGGAGTTGCAGAGCATACCATATGGCAGCACGCGCTCTTACAGCCAGATAGCATCCGCATTGGGGCAGCCGAAGGCGGCACGGGCGGTGGCGCAGGCGTGCGCGAGCAACCCGGTTGCCCTAGCCATCCCCTGCCACCGTGTGGTACGCGAAGACGGTAATTTAGGGGGCTACAGGTGGGGCGTCGAGCGCAAAGAGGCCCTTCTCAGCAGGGAACATGAAGCAGCGCGGCAGCATGAAGAGGACGTTGCCTGAACGTTAAGGCGCAAAGACAAACTACCCTTTGTCATTCCTCGTGTGCCCCGAACATCCTACTCAGGATAGCGATTCCTCACTTCGTTCGGAATGACAAGGGGTAGATGATTGGCTAAAGATGAGAACAACGCAGATTACCCAAGAGCAGACCCTGAAGCAGCTGGCAGAAGATAAACAGACAGCGGTTGCGGTCCCGGCGGGCAACCGCCTGAGTGTGCTAGCGGCGCTGCTGGCGATCTATCTCATCTGGGGGTCAACCTACCTGGCTATCCGGGTGGCGCTGGAAGGCTTCCCACCGCTCCTGATGGCCGGGGTGCGCTTCCTGATAGCGGGCGGCGGGCTGTACCTTTTCCTGCGGGCGAGGGGCGCACCGGCTCCAAGCAGGAGGCAATGGGCGGCGGTCACGTTGATAGGGTGCCTCCTATTGGTGGGAGGCAACGGAGGCGTGACATTCGCCGAGCAGTGGGTGGCCTCTGGGTTGGCGGCGGTGTGGATAGCTACCATGCCTATTTGGGCTGCGCTGTTTGCGGGTCTGCTGGGACGATGGCCGAACCGCCTCGAATGGCTGGGGTTGGCTTTGGGGCTTGTGGGGGTGGGGCTGCTGAATCTGGAGAGCGATTTCCAGGCGAACCCGATAGGCGCGCTGTCGTTGGTGGTGTCAACGATGTGCTGGGGGTTTGGCTCAGTCTGGAGCCAGCGGCTTTCGCTGCCCGCAGGGTTGATGTCGAGCGCGGCAGAGATGCTGGCGGGCGGCTCTGTATTGCTTCTGCTGGGATTGGCGTCCGGTGAGAAGATTGCGGCCGCACCGGGGCCGCGCTCGCTGTTTGCGCTGGCCTACCTGATCGTGTTTGGCTCGATAGTAGCCTTCAGCGCCTACCTCTACCTGCTGAAACGGGTGCGCCCGGCTTTGGCGACGAGTTATGCTTACGTCAATCCGGTGGTGGCGGTTGGGCTAGGGGTGGGGTTGGGCGGCGAGCATATCACCACTGCGGGATTGGTGGCGATGGCGGTGATACTTGGGGCGGTGGGATTGGTGGCGCTGGGAAGGGAGAAGCGGTAAGGACAGACTACAGTAAGGAGCAACGATTACTTGAGCTGCCGTTCCCATATGCGCGCAATCGCTGCGTCCGTCGCATCTTTGAAATTATATTCATCAGGATACTTAGCAGTGTAGTTTTGCCCTGCCCATTCCAACGCTGATATCGCACCTTCATCCCCTATCTCACCGAGGACGCCGATGGCCGCAGTGCGAACGTGCTCGTATTCATCTTTTAGAGCGCCAATAAGTGGTTCAATATAGCGAATGTCCTGGAAGCTCGGTAGAGATTGCACAGCGTAGTATCTTACGGCGGGAGACTCATCATTTAGCGCCCCTAGTAGCAGGGCTTACGCATCTTAATTCTCGTGTTGGGGACATGAACACTTGGCGGCAATGTCACATTCGATGTTGCGCTGTCGCCGCCGTAAAAGTTTTATCAGGCCCTTATTTGCGGTACTTCGCCAGCAACTGTTTACATTTGCTGTTCTCTCCTCTCTTCTATGATAAAATAAATTAGGAGGTACGATATGAAGATCCATAGAATAGACCATGTAGGTGTAGTAGTAAATGATCTTTCTGCCGCTAAAGCGTTTTTTCTCGATTTTGGACTTGAAGCGCAAGGGGAAGGAGAATTCGAAGGCGAGTGGATGGATCGAGTAGTCGGGCTTAATGACGTTAAAACAGCATCTGTAATGTTGTGTGCGCCAGATGGCCAGGCAAATATCGAGCTAATCAATTTTATACACCGGCAGGTGAAAAAGATACTCAGCAGCCTCTTGCAAATACCCTGGGTATCCGGCACATCGCATTTGTCGTTGAAGACATTGAAGCTGTTGTTGCCAAATTGAAAAAGAAAGGTATGGAAATCTTTAGCGACATACAAACCTATGGAGAAAGTTACAAACTCTGCTACTTTCGTGGGCCAGAGGGGATTATTTTAGAGTTGGCGGAGCAAATCAAATAACTTAAAGGTAATCTTCATAAGTCTAAGCATCTAACTAGTTGGTCAATTGACACGTAAGTAGCCATTGTCTATTGTTATGGTAGTGACGGGTACGACGAATGGGCTGTCTAGTACACGCACCTGACCCTCCGAACGCCTGTTGATGCCACTTTTGGCGACTGCGTGTTCGTCGCG
>JBBSGN010000126.1:0-6978 GCA_038254085.1 Chloroflexia bacterium
GTCAGCGGCATCAACATACAGGCATCGTGGAGGTAATAGTGTGGAAACGCCAGCCGAGGCAACGGGCACCTTTCTTGATCCGGCCCTTGCCGCACAGCCACCGAGCGAGGCAGAGGTCCAAGCCCCCACCGACAAAGTAGGGTTCGATGTAGGGAAGGCGGCCAACTACAGTGTGGCTAACCTGGGCGCTTCGGTTGTATATGGCCTGTTTAATACCGCCTTGCCCGAATACTTGAAGACGTATGGGCTGCCTGCCGGTCTGATAGGTCTGCTGGCTAATGAGCGCTCTTTCGTCGGCGCTTTTGCCCAACCGTTCATAGGCCGATTAAGCGACCACACCCGCACCCCACTTGGCAGGCGGAGACCTTTCTTCCTTGTCGGCGTGCCGCTCATGGCCGCGTCGCTTATGACGCTAGCTATCCACCCGCCCTTCTGGATCATGCTTGGCCTGATGACCGTGGGCGCGTCCTTCCTTGCTGTGGCAATGGACCCCTACATATCCTTATTGGCCGACCTCTTTTCGCCCGCGCACAGAGGACGTGTGGGCGGCTTTATTGGGTTGACCACCGCGCTTGGGGTAATTGCGTTCTCGTTGATGGCCTTTTTCTTGTGGAAAGAGCATGAGGCGTTAGTCTTTGCCCTCACTGCCGCTATTCTGGTTCTGACTTTCGCCTACACTTTCTTTACGGTCAAGGAGCCAGCCGTACCTCCCTATGTGGAGCCGGAGAAGAGCGCGACCACAGGGCCGGTCGAGAGCGCACGAAGATATATAAGGAACTTGCGGCAGTACCCGGAGGCCGGCAAGTATGTCGGTGCGCTCTCTTTTTTCTGGTTAGGCTCAGGCGGGGTGGTGCCATTCGTCACCCTGTTCGGCGTAGAGGCGCTTGGTGCGAAGAACGGCCAGGAGTTCCTTTTGCCGTTGGCCTTCGTCGTTGTCAGCGCCATCTTCTCCGTGCCTGCGGGTCTTTTGGCCGACCGGATCGGCAAAAAGAAGGTGCTCACTGTCGGGCTGGCGATCTACGGGTTGAGCGCGTTGGCCGGTTCGCAGAGCGCCGACCTGGTGCAGGCAACCATAGCCCTGGCGATTGCCGGAATAGGGAACGCGGGCACCGCTCCGCTCAATCCTCTGCTTACAGAGCTTATCCCGCGCAAGCGGACCGCCGAGTTCATCGGGCTGGGGTCGGCGCTGTGGTCGTTCGTGCAGCCGGTCGGGTCAGTATTGGCCGGGGCGGTGGTGGGCCTGAGCGGGCTGTTCGTTAGCCAGCACGACACTTACCGTTGGGCGTTCGTGTTTGCGGGCTTGATGATCTTGCTCGCGTCGGTCTTCCTGCAGAGGGTTCACCCTGAACGCCCGGTGCGGGAAGATTGACACGGGTTTAGGAGATGAGCAATATGCCAGGCCCAACAACAGAGGGCGCACACCCCCATACCGCCAAAGGAAATTACATTGCGGCCAACGATCTGCACCTGCAAGTGGGGGCTGCCGCACCGGCGCGATGGCCCGTCAGGCTGTTTCGCCTATGGGTGCGCGTTATCTTTCGGCTATTTTTCCGCGTGCGGGTGCGGGGGTTGGAGAATGTACCCTCTACCCACGCAATAGTCTGCGCGAACCACCTCGGCTGGGCCGACGCCTTTATGGTGCTGCTCTTTCTCCCGGTCGAGCCGCGCATCTATATATTGGGCGAGCGGCTGGTGAAGGATATTTCGGGCTTCCGCAACTGGGTGATCAATGGCCTGGAGGTAATGGTGGCTCTTGACCGCGACAAGCCGCGCGAGGCGCTTCGCATCATGGAGGACGTGCTGCGACGGGGAGGCTCCCTGCTGATCTTCCCGGAGGGCCAACTGGGGACGGAAGAAGGCAATCTGCGCGAACTTCAGCACGGCGCATCACACCTCAGCGTGGCAAGCGGGGCGCTGCTCTTGCCTGTGGGTCTGACCGGCACAAGTGAGCTATGGCTGCGGCGCACCCTCACGATACGCATAGGGCAGCTTATCCTCCCTACAGAGTTCGAGGGCGACCTTCGCACGCGCATTCACGCTATGACCGCCCGGCTTGACACGTCCATGCGGAGGCTGCTCCCCGGCGACTTCGAGCGACCTCGGTTCAAGCTTTTGCGAAAATGGCTGACTAATTTGCTGTGACAATTGATAGTGCTTCTGGACACGGTGCGGCATGTAATAGATAATTATGCGGACCAACCACAAGCGCAAGGAGACGGCATGGCCGGAGAGCTAAAGGACAAGTTTTCGGGGCTGATACTCGACATGGACGGGGTGCTGTACCGGGGGAACCAGCCGTTACCCGGGGCGCACGTGTTCTTTCCGGCTTTGCGGGCGGCTGGCCTATCCTTTATACTACTCACTAATAACGCCACTCTCACAGCCCAGGACTTCGCCAACAAGCTGGCGCGCATGGGCGTCACGGTCCCGCCCGAAGCAATTCTCACATCGGCTGGGGCCACCGCCGCCTACCTGGAGGAGAATTATCCGCAAGGCGGGGGCGTATACGTGCTGGGTGAGGCTGGTCTGGTGAGCATCCTGACGAGCAAGTCCGGCTTCCGGCTAGACGGCTGGCAGCCCGATTTTGTGGTGGCGGGCCTCGACCTGCATTTCACCTATGACGCGCTGCAAAGGGCTTGCTCGGCGATCAGGCGCGGGGCGCGCTTCATCGCCACCAACGCCGACGCCACCCTGCCGGTCGAAGGCGGCGAGCTATGGCCCGGTGCTGGCAGCATTGTGGCCGCCATTCAGACCTGTTCTGGCGTCGAGCCTGTGGTCATCGGCAAGCCCAACACCTACATGGCAGATATGGCCCTACACAAACTAGACCTTCCGGCGAGCGAAGTGCTTTGCGTCGGCGACAGACTTGAGACCGACATCCTCATGGGCGCGAGGGCCGACATCCCGACTGCGCTCGTCCTGACAGGCGTGTCTAGCAGAGAGGACGTCAAGAAGACGGGAATAGAGCCTGACTATGTATTTGATGACCTGCCCGCGCTGATGTCCGCGCTCAGTGTAGCATGATTTCCACATGAATTATGAATTATGAATTACGAATTAGCTTATTCAATTCATAATGCATAATTCATAATTCATAATTCCCGAAGGGAAGCGAGGTATCAAATTGACAATCAAAGTGCGCATCCAGACCGACCAGGCGCCCGCCGCCATCGGACCTTATTCGCAGGGCATAAGGGTGCATAACTTCATCTACACCGCCGGGCAGGTGGGCCTCGATCCACGCACCGGCAAGCTGGTGGAGGGCGGCATCGCCGAGCAGACCAGGCGGGCGCTAGACAATCTGAGCGCGGTCATTGGCGCGATGGACGCTGGCATGGGCAGCGTGGTAAAGACCACTGTGTTTCTCAGCGATATGGCAAACTTCACCCGCATGAACGAAGAATACCAGCAGTTCTTCACCGACGGCGAGCCGCCCGCGAGGTCCACCGTGCAGGTGGCCGGCCTGCCGCTCGGCGCGCTGGTCGAGATCGAATGCGTGGCCTATCTCGGCTACGAGGAACCGCCTGTATACAACCAGTTGTGAGTATCGAATACCGAGTAGTGAGTACCGAGTTGTGAGTTGGGAGTGCCTTACTCGGTACTCACTCCTCGGTACTCGTTGATGGGAGGCACGAACAAATGAACAGGCCGGGAACCATCGAAGAGCAGTATCCCGCACAAATAGCACCTACGGAGAGCGAGCCGTTCCGATTCGACTACGAGGATGCCAACACCGTAGAGGGGCGCGGCGAGCTACGCACCGGCACGCGAGACCTGGCCGCCCTCCGTCTTGAGCGCTGCCTGGAGGCGATTGCGGGCGCGCACGGCAAGCTGTTGGAGATCGGCTGTGGGGCTGGGCGCTACACCCGCTCGTTCCTCCATTATCGCCCCGATTTGGAGGTCTATGGCTGTGACATCTCCCATATCGCCCTCGACGAGGCCCGCGCAGCCGACCCCACGCACCGTATAGGGTACAAGCTGGGCGATGCTCTCGACCTACCCTACGAAGACAACTCTTTCGATATAGTTGTGCTGTTCGACGTGCTCGAGCACGTGACCGACGTGGGCAAGGCAGCGGACGAGGTCGCCGGGGTACTGAGGCCGGGTGGCGTGTTCCACTGCTTCGTGCCGTGCGAGTGGAACCGCCGCACTATATTCGCGCTCCTGCGCCACAGCAAGCTCCTACCCATACACCGCTGGAAGCGCGACCACATAGGCCACGTCCAGATACTGACCACCAAACAGATGAAGCGCATCCTTGAGCAGCGCGGCCTCAAAGTCACAGGCGTTACCTTCTCCTTCCATGTCCTGGGCCAAATCCACGACGTAGCCGACTACTGGCGGCGCGAAATGCTCTCCAAGACCGACCTCCCAACCTGGCAGCGCACCCTTGTAAAAGCCATCAGCCGCGCCATCTTCATCCCCACCTGGCGTCTGGCCTACTTCGAGGACACCTGGCGCAAGCACGATCCGGCGGCGATTGGCGTGCATCTAACCTGCTGGAGGGGAGACTCGTAAAACATAAGGGCCTCTTCTTACTCCTTACGTTTTATGTTTTACGTACATGCCTAGACTCAAACCTTACTCTCCCCTCCTCCCCTGGCTCATCGCGCTCGTCGTGCTGCTGGTCGCGTGGTTCGTGCCGCTGCCTAAGCTGGTGTCGGGCGAGGAGACGCTCGTGGCCCCCCGTATGCCCCAGATCAGGGCCAACGTGCAGGTCGTCGAGACCAACTTCAGGCAGGCGCAGACAAGCTATCTCACCTACGTCAAGACGCATGACATGGCTGCGGTGCTGGCTAACATGCAAGGAGCAATCAGCAGTGCCAGGTGCAGCAACGACCCGGCGGAGCTTCTGGCCGTGCGCGATGCAGCCATGCCAATCAACGAGTACACGGCGGTGCTATACAACTATGCCCAGGCGGGCGAGAGGTATTTTCCTACCCTGCGCGGCTACGATAACGACCTCATGGGGTGGACTCGGTCTTTGGGTGCGGACAGCGAGCGGCTCCACAAGGCCACCTTCCCCATCGCCGACTGGCTCAAGCTCTACCCGGTGCCCATCGGCAGCACACTCGATCCGCCCCTGATCGCCGCCACATCGGTAGCCGCCCACACCGCTTCGCTTAAGGCCTATATAGCTGCCCTGAACCCTGACCCCGATCCCCGCACAAACACGCCCTCGGTTGACGAGACATTGGACGCGATCAGCGGCGACGTAAACGCGATCTGGGCCGACGGTCGCTCGATAGAGAGGTTCGAGAGCCTTCACAACGAGTATGCTCGCGTCCTGCAGGTCTACGACGGGCAATTGCAATTGGTAGCGGCAAATAGCAGTGGCAATGCGCCACTAACCGGCAGGGTAGCGTTCGCCACCGCGCTTGATTTGCTGATCGGAGCGGTGACCCTGGGCGGCCTGGCCGCGCTCTTTATGCCCCGTCGCAGGGCACGGGGCCAGGAGCCACAAAGTTGAGCGAGCTTGTCCTGGAAGCGAGAGACGCAATCAGCGAGGAAGTATCGCCTCAACCAGCGCGGTCAGAGACGTTGGGGCGACTGATCCGCTCGGAACCCGTCGTGCTGGCGGCTATGCTCGTGTCGCTCGGTATATATTACATGGTGCCGGGCCTGTGGGCGGTCGTGTTGGGCCTTGCTGCCTTCTTCGCCCTCACGCTGTATCATCCCGACCTGCAACTTGCGATGGTGCCCCTGGCGATACCGCTCTTCTACCACCCACGCTATATCGGCAGCCTCTATTTCCCGATTGCGGAGGTGGTAATCGTGATAGGGGTGGCTGCCTGGGCGCTGCGCGACGGCTTTGCCTTGTTACAGACCCGTAAACTGCCCTCCATAATGACCCTCATGCGCCAACCGGGGGTGTGGACGGCGCTGGCATTGGGGGTGATTGGGCTGCTATGGCTGCTGGTGCCTCCGTCCGGCGATCTTCGCAAGGTGGCCTTCCGCGACTTCCGGTGGACGGTAGTCGAGCCTATCATCTTTTTCGCTCTGATGCTGCGTTGGCTACGCTCCGAGCGCGACATCTGGAGGATGGTGGGCGCGTGGCTGATCGCGGCGGCGCTGGTGTGCCGCGAGGGTGTCGAGCAGTTCCTGTTCGGTGAGACCTGGAGCATGGAGGGCGTGGGCCGAGTCTCCTCGGTCTACCCAAGCGCCACCGCCTTCGGCATCTACGTCGGGCGGGCGCTGCCCCTCGCTATGGTGCTGGCTATCTTCCTGCCACCTAAATGGCGCGCGTGGAGAATCGCCTGTGCCCTGCTCGCGCTCGTGATGGCGCTGGGTGTGCTGTTCAGCTTCGCCAGGGGTGCGTGGATTGGGGTGTTCGTGGCGCTGCTGGCGGTGGCGATTGTTACCCGCACTCGTTGGATGCTGGCAAGCATCGGGGCTGCCGTGCTGGCCGGGCTGGCCGGGCTGGCGCTGCTCCCGTTCATACGGGTCGAGCGCATCACCTCGATGTTCAACTTCACAAGCACCGAGAACACCGGCCTGTCTCGCCTCAAGATATGGATCTCGGCCCTCAACGTGCTGCGAGACCACCCTATAACGGGCATCGGCCAGGACCAGTTTCTGTATCAAGACCCCGACAAGTACGGCATCCCCCAGATTCGCTTCCTCACCGTGTCCCACCCGCACAACTTCCTGCTCGACTTCTACCTGCGCCTGGGCGTACCGGGCATCGTCTGGATAGTCATCGCGCTCATCTTCTTCTTCCGCCAGTCAATTACCGTCTGGAAGAAGCATGCCGGCACCCAACTAGGCGCGCTCGCCCTGGGCCTGTTCGCCTCCATGATAGATTTTGCCGTGCATGGCCTCCTCGACATGGCCTACTTCACGATGGACCTTGCGCTCACGTTTTGGCTGACGGTAGGTGTGATGATGCTGTTGAAACGGACCCCTGAGACTGGAGAAGCATAAGTGTTCAGAGTAAAGGTAAAGATGGAGAAGAACGCACCGCAGAGGCGCAGAGTA
>JBBSGN010000127.1:0-6935 GCA_038254085.1 Chloroflexia bacterium
ACGACCGACGACTGACAACTGCTGCCAATCGTCGAGTTGCCTTGTCATCGTCGAGCATTTATCATCCATTATCTACTGTCCCTCATCGGTCGTCGGTCGTCCGTCGTCCGCCTCCGCTCCGGGCGCGTGGCCGTACTGGGCCAGGTACACTTGCCGGAACTCCTCGCGGGCGCGAAAGAGGAGCGACTTGACCGCCGAGCGGCTCGCCCCCATGACCTCGCCTATTTCGTCGCAAGACATCCCCTGATACTCTTTCAAGACCAATGCCATCCGGTGCTTGGGCGTGAGCTTATCCAGTATCGCCTGCACCTCGCCGGAGGTCTCCACCTGGGTATATTCGCCTACCGGGTCGTCGTCGGCTGTCGGCTCCATGCCCGGGTTGGTGTCGAACGTCTCCCATGGCAGCCACCTGATCAGCTTGCGCCGCCGCAGAACGTCCATGCAGGCGTTGGAGGCGATACGGTGCAACCAGGCCGATAAATTCAGATCGGGGGCGGTGCGCGGCAGGGCCATGTACGCCTTCACGAAGGTGTCCTGTGTCAGGTCGTAGGCGTCCTCGCTGTTGCCCATTAGCCGGTAAACGAAGGCATACAGACGGCGCTCGTAGCGATTATAGATCGCCTCGAACGCAGTCGCGTCCCCCTCACGCGCCTGGGCTACCCAGCTTTTCTCGTCAAGAGCCACAGCTAAAACATCCACCCGTGACCCGGCCTCCTATAAATAGAACGGAGGCAGAGCGTTGCGGTTGCAAACCTTTCTAAGCGCCTATTTTCAGGGCGCATACAGACATTGTACCACCATTCCAAAACACCATAAAATCGGTCGCCTAGCGACCGATTTTATGGTGTTTTGGAATCCCTAACGGGGCACTTCGACGCGGGCCAGCACACGCTCAAGGGCGCGGTCGGGGTCGAGGCCCTCTATTTCGGCTTCGGGCTTGAGGATTATACGGTGGCGCATGACGGGGGCCACCAGCAGCTTGATATCGTCGGGCACTACATAGTCGCGGCCTTGCAGGGCGGCCAGCGTTTTGCCCGTTTGCAGGAGGGCAATCGCCGCGCGCGGTGAGCCTCCGAGAGAGAGGTCGGGCGAGCGGCGGCTCTCCTCGACAATGCGCTCGATGTAGTCTAGGAGGGGGTCGGCCACCTTCACCGAGGCTATCTCCTCACGGGCGGCCTTTATGTCGGCGTCATTGGCGACGGGCGTGATGCCCGATGTGTCCAAATGCCGGGGGCTGAAGCCCTGCTGGTAGTTGCGAAGGATTTGCAACCCTTCTTCGTGCGTAGGGTAGTCCACCAGCACCTTGAACAGAAAGCGGTCTAGCTGGGCTTCGGGGAGCGGGTAAGTCCCTTCGTACTCGACCGGGTTCTGGGTGGCGACCACCATAAAGAGGTCGGGCAGGGGGTGGGTCACGCCGTCTATAGTGACCTGGCGTTCCTCCATCGATTCGAGGAGGGCCGATTGGGTCTTGGCGGGGGCGCGGTTGATCTCGTCGCCCAGCAGCACGCTGGTGAAGACCGGCCCGCGCTTGAGCGAGAAGGTGCTGCTCGCCAGGTCAAACACGTTGGTGCCCACCACATCGGAAGGCATGAGGTCGGGGGTGAACTGGATGCGCTTGAAGTCGGCCTGCAAGCAGGTGGCAAGGGTGCGGGCCATGAGCGTCTTTGCCACGCCCGGCACGCCCTCCAACAGCACGTGCCCGTCGGTGAGCAGGGCCACCAGCAACAGGTCAAAGGTCCATCGCTGGCCGACAATCACTTTGCGCCGCTCGGTGTCAAGGGCGCGGTACAAGTCTACTAAGGGCATAAGGTCTCCTTGGTTGGGTGTTAGGTGTTGGGTGATGTGTGATAGGTACAGGCATGTAACGAAGTGATATAGCCGTTAGTATAGCATGAGTGTTGCGTGCCATTCCAAACAAGCCAGCCATTAGGCAATTTCTAATACCCATCACCCAACCCCCATCACCCATCACCCACTTATGTGGCACGCGGGTTGCACTGTCTATAGCACAGAATAGGTTTTTGGCCGGAGAGAGTTGCTAGAAGCGTGCGACCCCCGGACTACGCACATGAAAGGGGAATAACATGGTTAATTTTGCGTTGTTGATCTTACGATTGACTCTAGGCTCGCTGATGGCGGGGCACGGAGCGCAGAAGCTGTTCGGCTGGTTTGGCGGCGGTGGACTCCAGGGCACCGAGGGCTGGCTTGAATCGATGGGGCTGAAGCCAGGCCGCCCGTGGGCAATTTTGGCCGGAGCGTCCGAATTCGGCGGGGGTGTGCTGACGCTGCTCGGTCTGCTCAACCCGCTCGGTCCTCTGGGCGTGGCGGGAGCGATGGGCATGGCTACTGCGAAGGTCCACTGGGGCAAGCCGATCTGGGTGACGAGCGGCGGGGCGGAAATGCCTGTTACGAACATAGGGGCGGCGCTGGCCCTTGGCCTGGCCGGTCCCGGCAGCTACTCGCTCGACAGGCTGCTCGGTCTGCGGCTACCACGTCGGCTATTGCTGGTGCCTGGACTGATTATCGCGGGGCTCGGCGTAGCTGCGGGCGTAATGACCAGCACGCGGGCGCAAGGGCAAAAGCAGGCCCAACAAGCGCCGGACGAGGTCGGCGGGGCCGAGCTACAGGCGGGAGAAGAAGCGGCGCATCCGGTATAAGCTCCTCGGCCTCTTCTTCGGAAGCATCAATGCGCTCCGACACGCTTCGCAGCCAGTCAAAGAAAGCCTGGCGACTGCGCTGCCACTGCTTATAAACCTCGACGGGCACTACAACGGCCACAGGCTCGCCATGCCGCTCAACAATCACGTTGTCGTTGTTTGACATGACTTCTTGCAGTACCCTCCCGAAATTGCGCCGGGCCTCGAACGCACTGATGGTCTTTTCCATGATACGATCTCCTATAGCGTAAATAGCGCTATTTACGTCATGAAATATAAGCGATATGCGATAACGTTACGACTTAGTGGGAGAAAGCGTATAGAAAAACGTTACTTATGCTAGGCGCAATACCCATCACCCGGCAACTAGCCCCTATTCCCCAACGCCTCCTGCCTCACCCGCTCTGCCTCCCTTATAGCTTTCAGCGTGTCGGTCTCCGTGCCCTCGCCGCCGGAGACATTGCCTTCCAGTTGGCGCAGGCGCTCGATGGCGCGGAGCATCTCTTCCTGGTTGAAATCATGTCGGCCACGCTCGGCCAACGACTGTACGAAGCGGGCGTCGGTGAGGTAGGGGTCCAGTTCGGCGTGTCGCGACAGGGTGCGCTTGAAGAATTGCAGGTATCGCTCGGCGGCGTAGCCCGGCTTGCGCGCCCGCCTGAATAGGCTCGCCACCGAGGTTACGTAGTCAGAGGTGGGGCGGCGGCGGTCCGGCGTGGGCACGGGCAATGGCAGGCCGAGACGGCGCACGCTCCAGAATGTGTACGCGCCCACAAGCAGCACGCCGTAAATGAGCGCCCAACCCCAGGGGCTGCCGGTGAGAAGCGCGATCAGGTCGCCGCCTGTGCTCTGGCTGTGGTGGGCCTCGTCGAACGATATGCGCCTGCCGCCTTGTTGCGCCAGATTGTACACGAACGCCCCGTTGTCCTCCTCCCGTATCCCTTCGTTGCTGAGTGGGTAATCACTGGAGAAGATGAACACCCGCCCCGCACCCACCCGCATCATAGCAGCCAGAGGAAGGCGCTGGCCGGTGTCGTCCTTCGAGGAGGCTAGCACCACCGTATCGCTCACCGGCAGGCTGAGAGTGAACGCGCCCGGCATCTTGACGAACGACACGAGCGGGTTGCCAAAGAGGGGTTGGGCCACCGGCACCGTGTCGCTGTAGTCGGGCGAGAAGGCCAGGTCTATGCCAAGCTCGCGCAGCATAGGGTGTCTGCCCTGAAGTTGCGCGCTCACATCTGTAGCCCTACGACTGATTGCCAGCACAAGGGTATGGCCGTCCTGCACCCAGCGGCGCACCGTGCCCGCCTGCCCCGCCGGGAAGTCGCTGTTGGGGTTGACCATGAAGAGGGTGTCGGCGTCGGGCGGAAACCGCTGCTCACCCGAAGTCCGCTCCACCTGGAAACCGGACCGTTCGAGCCATTTGTAGAGGGCCAGCGTGCCCCTCGGCCCCGAATTGACCGCCGACCCTACGCTCTCCGGCGTCTCCGCAACGCCGTTCGCCCCGGTAAGCCAGATAAGGGCGGCGAACAGCACCACCACCGATATGCCTATGGCGGCTAGCTCGGTGAGACGGGTGTCTTGCCTTTTGGTTGGGTCTGTGTCGGCACTCACGCCGCGCTCCTCTGCTCACCGGCAACCCTGGCCTCGATCTGGCTTGCGCGGGCCGAGTATTGCTGCCACTCCTGCTCGCTGGTGGGTGCGCCGCCGTACCAGATAGCGTCGAAGCGCGACAGGAGGGGTTGCAGGTCGTCCTGGAGCGTGCCGGGGGCGCGGAAGAGGTACTCGCGGTTGGTGGCCGTGCGGTCGAAAGCGAGCATCCCGGCTTCGTCGAGGGATAACAGGAGGGCCAGACATCGGTAACGAACGGCGCTGCGGAAGTCGCCCGCTCCTGCTGCCTCGTCGGCGCGCTTGCGTCCCTCGGCCGCGCTCATGCCCAGGACGGCTGCCAGGTCTGATAGGGAACGAGGCCGGGCCGGAGAGGAGGCGCGATGCGCACCCATCCCTATGAGCGCCACCGCCAGCACCGCTACCACCAGGCCCGTAGCCCCCAGGATTCCTATGACAGTAACCGATACAACGCCCAGCACGCTGGTCAACGCCCCCAGACCGGCATAGAAGAGCAAGCCGACCACCACGCCAACAAACCCTGACAGCGCCAGCCTCATCCACCGGCTGCTCAGGCGTTGCTCCGTGCCAAGATAAGTCAGCACACCCGACGCCACGGCCGCCAGCAGAGCAATGAAGAGCTGCCAGAGCGTATCGTCTGGGTCGGCCTGCCCGGTCACGCTCGACAGCCATTGCGCCAGCCTTTGCAGGGGCGACAGGTCGTGCTCGTAGTTGAATGCCTGGTCGCTCAACACCCGCTCTAGCTCGACTTTGGCCGCTTGCCCGTCCAAAGTGCCCTCTACCCGCGCGGACCCGCTCGCGTTGACGGCCTGGGCGAGCAGCGACAGGTCGCTCTCGACGGCGGCCAGGTTGGGGTCGTTCTCGCGTAGCTCCGATATGATGGCGGTGTTGTCTATCTCGGCGGCATACTTCCCGTTGGATATGGCCCCGCCTTCTACCTTTTCGAGCGTAGTGATAGTGTCATTAACCGCCTTCTTGCGAGCGTCACCGGAAGCCGACCTGGCCGTGCGAACATCGTCCAGCGCGTGGCTGATTGCGCCCACATAGACTGAGTACTGCACCGTCTGGCCGATAGCCGGTCGCCGAGGGGGCGGGTGGGTAACGGCGTTACTGCCGGGAGAGGCGCGGAGGAAGAAGAACCAGACTGAGAATATGGCGAGCAGCACGACAACCGCCAACGCAGTCCAACGCCAGGCTGCGCGTATCTTGGGTAGGCGTGATGATACGAATCTCAACTATCTCTTCTTCATATATACAGGGCAGGTTTTGCAAAAGCCCTGTTTGACAAACAAGCTACCTGCATCTATGAGCTATGCTTTGCTACTAGCTGGGCTTTTGATCGTCCTCATCCGGCGGCTGCCGATGCGAGGGGGCAATACCACCTTCTGGGGCGGAGCCTGCTTCCCCAGGCCGCGCCAACCAGTCCGGCGTGGGGGAAGTGACGGGTGTGTCATAGGCGGTTTCGGCGGACGGCGGCATACTCTGTTTGTGGGCGGATTGCTCCTCCGGGGCGGCGTTCAGGTTGACAATCTCTTGCGGCTGGGGTTCGGGTTCCCTCTGCGGCCAATCGCTTTGGGAAGGTGGGTAGTCCTGATAGCCCTGGTAAGCGCCTGCCGGCTGGGTTGGTGTGCCGTAGCCGCTTGCGGGTATGTTGGGGTCATATGCGGGCTGGTAGCCATAGCCGCCGGGTTGCTGGCCGTAACCTAGCACGGGCGCGGGCGTGCCGGGTGGGGGCGTGTACCGCCCATATCCTCCGGCCATTGCGGGCCACCGTTGGCCAGAAGGCCAATATTGCTGAGACATGGCGGCCTCGATGTCATAACCTTCCTTGCGTACCCGCAGATCGAAGTAGTAGAGGGTAAAGGCAGCCAACTCAACAGGCAAAAAGATCATGGAGGTGAGCAATGTCACCCCACTGGCCACGATCTCGGTGATAACGAGGTCAAATCTGACAAATAACGCCACCAGCCCCGCTATGAGCGCAGCCGGTCCCGCGCTCACAACCAGATTGAGTAGATACAGCACGATTAGCAGGCCAACCGTGCGCCACCACGAACTTTTCACCAGCTGCGAACTACGACGCAGCGCTGCGCGGGCGTCCAGGTTCTCGATCATCACGGCGGGTGCAGCCACCCGCAGGCGAATGTAATAGACTATGCCGAGCACGAATGCCACGATCACGACCAGGTAGAAGAAACAGAGGAAAGCCAGGGCCGAGGAACTACTGCCGAAACCCCTGATTAGGCCCGACAATCCCGAAAATCCCAGCACACCGATATTGACAAGCAGTATCGCTCCCATTACCCCGATTAGCGATCTGATACGCGAGAACACGTCACGGTAAGCCCCCTTGAAACTGACCGGCTTGTCGTCATAGATGTCCCTGATGGCGCCGGCAATGGCCGCGTAAGCCAGGACCATAAAAGCAGCTTGTAGAATTTGCAGCATGGCCGAAGCGAGAGTATAAAGACCCTGGTTAGCGAACTGTGCGCTACGCGAGGCTGTCGTGAAGTTTCCACTCTGCAACTCTGTTAGGATTTGGCTAGCCGGGCCGACAAGGATGACTTGCAGTATCTGAACCAGCACCTGCACGGGCACATAAATAACCGCCGTTATAGCCAGGAAGGTGAGAAAGTGCCTCCGGTACAGGCG
>JBBSGN010000128.1:0-6930 GCA_038254085.1 Chloroflexia bacterium
GGGCGATGTGCGGGCTTTCCGTTCGGGTCGGGCAACGTGCGTAATCTCGTTTTCAGTCTGTAAATGGTCGTGCTCGCAGAAGATAAAATAGCGTACACGGGGAAAGGAATAGAAGTATCTGGTCCGGCTTGGGCGGCAAGCCATTATAAGCCAATCTTAGAGGAAGCGTCAAAGCGAGGAATTGGCGTGTAAGCGCTCACACTTGCAGAAAAACTCACCGCAGAAGCACAGAGTACACAGAGGACCACGCAGAGAAAAACAATAATAACTCAGCGTTACTCTGCGGTGAGTTTTTCGCTTTCCTTACCTCTTACCTCTAATCTGAACACCTACCCCCGAATTCATGATTTGTCCTCCACCCTACTCTGACTGTATAATTACCTCCGGCGCATATATCTCCCAATCCCAAATGTAATTGCATAGGAGGCGAAGAGAACACTCGATGATGAAAATGTCCAGTCGTCCTAAAGCCCGGAGGTTGGTTATACCCACCCTCATCATGCTGTTGGCTTCCCTGGTGGTAAGCGGGGGCCTCACCGGTTCGGCGCAAGCCGGTGCGAAACTCTCCGTACCGGGCGCACCCTCAACATCCTCCGGGTCCTCCACTTCCCCAGGCGCGACCCAGCGCCCAGAGGTACTAGTGGTCCATTTATACTTCCACGACAACGCCGAGCGCGACCGCCTGGCAACCGAGTGGGGAGCCGACGAAGAAAGCACCCAGGGTGGCTACCTCACCGTCTGGACCGACCGCCCAACCTATAACCGGATGCTCGCGGCGGGCCTCCGAGCCGAGGTTGACCAGGACACCACCCGCCAGGCCAACAACCCCAACCTCTTCGGCCAGCAAAGCCCCGACACCTTCTATGGCGGCTACAAGACCGTCGAAGATATGCAGATTTTCCTTGACCAGGAAGTGGCCGCTCACCCCACCCTCGCGGTCAAAGTGGACATCGGTGATTCGTGGTGCAAGACCCACCCAGGCGCATGTACTCAGCCCGCCCCCACCTGGAACGGCTACGACCTCTACGTCCTCCAGATCACCAACCAGGCCATACCCGGGCCTAAGCCGGTCTTCTGGTACGACACCGGCATCCATTCGCGCGAGATAGCCACCCCCGAACTGGCTATGCGCTTTATCAGCCTGCTGCTCGACCAGTACGACAGCAACCCCGACTCGCACTGGCTGGTGGACTGGCACGACATCTGGATCATGCCCATGTTCAACCCCGACGGCCACCACATGGTAGAGGCCGGCGGCAACAGCCCCTACTATCAGCGCAAAAACGGCGACCGCGACGACGGCTGCACCATCTGGCCCCCCAGCGGCGGGCAACTGGGCACCGACCTGAACCGCAACTATCCCTTCAAGTGGAACTGCTGCGGCGGCTCCAGCGGCGACCCGTGCAGCGAGGTCTATCACGGCCCCAGCCAAGATTCGGAAGAGGAGACCCAGGCCGCTACCAACTACATCCGCACCCTCATTCCCGACCAGCGCGGCCCCAACGACCCCGACCCTGCTCCCATCACCACCACCGGCATCCTCCAGAATATGCACTCCTCCGCTCAACTGGACCTCTATCCCTGGGGTTGGACCGGCAGTCCCGCGCCCAACGGTCCCGACCTCGGCAATGTCGCCAGGCACACAAGCGCCACCAATGCCTACCCTCCCGGCAACGGCTACCAGGCATGCCAGCCGCCCAATTGCTTGTACGCCGTAGACGGTGACGCCGTAGACTGGAGCTATGGCGAGCTGGGCATCGCCTCTGGCACCACCGAGATAGGAGGTGGCGGTTTCTTCCCTGCCTACTCGACTATAGACAGCAGCCTGTGGCCGCAGAACCGAGGCGCGCTCGTATACCAGGCCAAGATCGCCCGCACGCCGTATCTACTCGCCCACGGCCCCGACGCAAAGGACGTGGTCTCTACACCCATGACCGTCACGCAGGGCAGCCCATCGCAACTGACGGCCACTATCAACTATGCGTGGTCGGGCAACTCCTTCTCGCAGAACGTGGGAGCGGCAGAGTACTACATAGACACCCCGCCCTGGGCAGGAGGCGTCGCCATACCGATGAGCGGCACCTTCACTTCGCCCACCGTGCCGGTCAACGCAACCGTAGGCACCACCTCACTGTCTATTGGTCGCCACATCCTGTTCGTGCGCGGTCGCGGTGCGAACGACTACAGCGGCTTCCAAACCTGGGGGCCTGTGTCGGCAACGTTCCTGGATGTTACCTCGCCGAATCCGCCCGGAACCCCTACTACCACAGCAACCAGCACGCCCCTTATACCAACCGCGACACCTATACTTCCCACCAGTACTTCTATCGTACCGACCGGCACGCCCGTGCCGCCGACAGACACTCCAGGTATACCCACCGAGACATCTACACCAGTTGCAGGCACACAAACGCAAACGCAAACGCAAACCCCCGCCCCTATCTCTACCTCTACCCCCTGCGTAATCACCTTCACCGATGTGCCAGCCACCAACCCCTTCTACACCTACATTCGCTGCCTTGCTTGTCGAGGTATAGTGAGCGGGTACGATGACCACACCTTCCGCCCCTTCAACAATGTCAATAGGGGCCAGATGGCAAAGATTGTCTCTAACTCAGCAGGTTATAACGAGCCTATACCCTCTGGCCAGCAGTCGTTTGAGGACGTAGCGCCCAACAGCACTTACTGGGTATGGGTAGAACGCCTACATAATCACGGAGCAGTGAGTGGCTATACCTGCGGCTCTCCACCAGCAGGTCCTTGCGTGCCACCCGCCAACTTGCCTTACTACTTACCGTACAACTCGATAACGCGGGGGCAGATCTCCAAGATAGTGACGGTAGCTGCGGGCTACATCGAGCCTATAGCCGTACAGTCGTTCCAGGACGTGCCACCCTCCGACCCGTTCTACCAGTACATCGGCAGGCTCTCCTCGCGGGGCATCATTAGCGGGTACGACTGCGGGCAAGCGCCAGCAGGTCCTTGCGTGCCACCGGCCAACCTCCCTTACTTCCTGACCTACAACGATGTCACGAGGGGGCAGGCGGCCAAGATAGCGGCTAACACCTTCTATCCTAATTGCCAGTCGCCCTCCAGGCGTTAGCGCATAGTAGGAAGACAAAAGAACAAACACCAAAATCGCCTCTTGTGATTTTGGTGTTTGTTCTTTTGTCTCGGTTGCGCCGACAATGGGGGGCTAGACCTTATCCTCTACCACCCCTCCGGGGCTAGACCTTATAGTCTCCTAGTTAGCCCCCGATTATTGGTGCAACCTCAAGCAAGTGGCGCATAGACAACCCGGCGCGGATGGTGTAATATAGGCTGCGCTCTCTGCATCTGAGGCCGTGCGCCGGACCGTGTGATAACAGGACCGGAAGCCAGCAGGCAGGGCATGAGGCGGAGGTGGTGAAACTTAGGCCGCTCGATGGCGTATATAGAGGCGGAACGCGCTTTGCAAATTGACCGGAGGTAGTTGCATGGTAGGCTCAGGCAGGGTAATCGGGTTGGTGCTTATAGTCCTGGCGGTGGTTATGCTGGCCGGGGCCGCCATCTGGGTGTTCGGGGCCAGTAGCCAGCCGGGCAGCAGCCTTGGGAGCGGCGGTGCGGACCTCACTCTGGGCGGTTGCCTGATAGTGGCGGCGGTGGTGGCAGGCTTCGGGGTGTGGTTCCTCATACAGGGCCGCAGTGAGACCGCCCAGTTCGGCGAGGTCGAGAAAGAGAAACGCATCCTCAACATCGTGCAGACCCAGGGCACCGTGCAACTCGGCGCGATGGCAATCGAGATGAATATGCCCCTCGACAAGATAAAGGGCTACATTTACGATCTGGTAGGCAAGGGTCTCTTCACCGGCTACGTGGACTGGCGGGTGGGCAAGCTCGTATCGTCCGACGCTGCCGTGATCACCCAGGCGGTGATTACCGGCAAGTGCCCCAACTGCGGCGCGCCCCAGGTGGTAGCAGGCAAGGGCGTGATCCGGTGCGACTACTGCGGAGCCGAGTTCTTTCTCCCTCCCGCCCAGCAACAGCAACTACAGCAGCAAGCGGCCCAAGCCCAGCAACCGCTTCAGCCAACCCAGCCAACCCAGCCCGTTCAACCAACCCCGCCGGTTCCACCGCAACAATCGCAGCAATCGTAATCGAAGGTGACTTCCATAAACGCAGAGACGCAAAGACGCGGAGAACGCGCAGAGGTTTTTATTGTTTTTTCCCGTCCTTTAGAGGTAACCATGCGGAAGTATCGCACCGCTAGAAAGTCGCGGCCTGCGGCCTTTTCAAGAGCGTTGGGCCTCGCCTTTTGCTGCCTGGTCCTGCTGGCGGCAGGCTTGGCGACTGCGCCCCAAAGCGCCCTCGCCCAGACGAAACGCTACCACATGGACCCCTATAACGCGAATATCGTCGTCAACAAGGACGGCTCGCTTGACGTTGACGAGGCGCTTACCTACGTGTACGACGAAGGGAGCTTTCACAGGGGCAGTCGCAACATCCCACTTGACCGCGTTGATGGTATCAGCAACGTGCAGATACTAGAGGACGGGGTCAGGCCATACCGCAAGACTAGCTACGACCCCGACGAGTCCACAAGCGGCGAGCCGGGCACCTTCGGCACGACCACCGAAGGCAACCAGTTCAAGATACGCTGGGTTTATAACTACGTCTCCGGCACCACCAAAACCTTCCACCTGCGCTATCACGCAGCCGGAGCGGTCCGCGTCTACGACAACCGCGATGAGCTTGACTGGTTCGCCATCCCGCCCGATTGGTCCTCGCCGATATACAGCAGCCAGGTGCGGGTGGACCTGCCCGCCGGCACCGACATGGGCAAGGTAACTGTCGCTACCACCAACAGTTCGGCTGAAGCCACCAGGCAAGGCAACACCCTCGTGTGGACTGCCAGCAACGGCCTGGACAACGGCCTTGAAGTGGGGGCGCAACTGCCCAAGGGCGTCTTGAACGCCACCAGGCCTTCATGGCAGGCCGCGATTGACCGGCAGGAGAGCTACAACAAGAACGTCAAGCCGCTCGTAGACTTCGGAGTGCTTTTACTGAGCCTGATTGTGCTGTTAGGCGGCACGCTGTTGGCCGTCATGCGCTGGTACAAGTCGGGGCGCGATAAGCCGGTCAAGCTCCTCAGCGACTACATCGCCGCGCCGCCCAGCAACCTACCGCCCGGTCTGGTTGGCACGCTACTCGATGAAAAGGCCGACGTGCGCGACGTGATCGCCACCGTTGTGGACCAGGGGCGCAAAGGCAACCTCACTATACAGGAGGTAGATCACGGCGGGCTGTTCTCGGCAAAAGACTTCGAGTACAAGAAGACTGGCGACAAGGTAGAATATCGCTTCGAGGGGATGGTGTTGAACGCGCTTTTCAAGGACGGTGATACAGTGCGCCTGTCCGACCTCAAGAACCACTTCTACAGCGACCTGCCGCCCATCTACGACGAGATGTACAAGAGCCTGGTGACGCTCAAGTACTTCCCGGAGGACCCCAAGGCGGTCCGCAGCCGCAACATGGGTGCGGGCGTGGGCATAATGGTACTGGGTGGGCTGATATTCTTCGGCGCAAGCAGCATCCTCGCTACGTTTAGCTCGCTAACAGTGCTGCTGGGCGTCGCAGTCGGCATAGTGGGCCTCATCTGGGTGATGCTGTCGGGGGCGATGCCGCGCAAGACCGACTTTGGCTCTGAGGAGGCCGAGAAGTGGCGGGCCTTCGAGCGATACCTGGCCCAGATGCAACGCTACACGAACGTGCAGGCCGCCGCCGACAAGTTCCAGCAATACCTACCCTACGCGGTGGCGATGGGCATAGAAAGGCAGTTTATCGGCCAGTTCAACAGCGTGCCCGCCGCCATGCCAGCCTGGTACGCGCCCTACGGCTACTATCCATACGGCTACTTCCCGGTCGGCGCGGGCACAGGCAGTCGTAGTGCCGGTGAAGGTGGGGGCGGCGGTCCGGGGCCGGGGCCAGGCGGAGCTATGCCCCAGTTCGACCCCGGCGCCGCTATGCAAGGCATGAGCAACTCCCTTGCGTCCGCCATGCAGGGGATGTCTGACAGCTTCACCTCGATGGTCAACTCCGCCTCCAGCATCCTCACCAGCGCCCCATCCAGCAGCGGCAGCGGTGGCGGCGGTTGGGGAGGCGGCGGTGGCGGCTTCGGCGGTGGCGGTGGAGGCGGTGGAGGAGGCGGCGCGGACTGATGGTAATTATGGATTATGAATTGAATAAGCTAATTCATAATTCATAATTCATAATTTCGTTGGAGGTAAGACATGGACAATATGCAGAACATGAGAGATCGGATCGTGGGGGACCAGCCCCAGGACTTGTTACACAAGATTGCGGGGATCGTGCCTGGGTATCACGGGTACATGGACCGCGAGCGGAGGCGAGACGCTGACAAGCTGTTGCGGACACAGTTGGCGCACCAATACGCGGCCCAACGCGACCGGCTCAACCGCGTACAACAGGCCCTGTTGCGCGGCCATCACATGGAGGAGATAGCCGAGGTTGACAGGCAGGTGGGCGTGTTGCAACGCTTTATAGACCGTCTATCCACCGCAACATATGGCTATTCTGGGCTGTTCAACCCGGTGAAGGTCGAGGCCGCCGACCTGGACCAGCTTTACGCCTTCGACATGGCGTTGGCGAGCGGCGTTGATCAGGTGTCGTCGGCTATAGACGCTGTGGAGGCAGCCTCTACGCCCGCCCAGGGCCTGCACCATGAGGGCCAACTGCCCGAACTGCCCGCCAGCCTCAGCCGCCTTTCGTCCGCGTTGGACGAGCTTAACCGGCGGCTGAATGAGCGAGCCGACCTGCTTACGTCGGGGAAGCGCCTACCCGACAGCGACTACAAAGCAATGCTCGACAACATCAACCAGCCCTCGGCTGCACAGCCTGCTACCGTGTCGGGCACATCAGGCACGCCGACCA
>JBBSGN010000129.1:0-6904 GCA_038254085.1 Chloroflexia bacterium
AGAAGGCCGCGCCGGCGCTGCCCAGGCTCGCTGTGAAACCGATTGCGCTCGGCAGGACGCGGGCGGGCACCAGGCGCGACATGAGCGCAATGGTGGTCGGGTAGATAGGCCCCAGGCTGAAGCCCGCCAGCCACAGGCCAAGCGCGGAGGCGGCGCTCATAGGCGCCAGCCAGACAAGCAGCACGCTGGCGATTACGCCCGCCAGGCAGATTTGTATGAGGCGCTTGTCGCTGGTGTTGCGCGATACGCGCCCCAGCGCGAAGCGTCCCACCATAAGCCCCAGCCAATAGCCGCTGACCATCCAGCCGGACGGTAGAGCAGCCTGATGCCGCTCTTCGGTCAGGAAGGTGTAGCTCCACTGTCCCAGGCTCACTTCCGCGCCGACGTAGAAGAGGAGGAACAGACCCGCCATCCATACCGCTCGCATCCTCAGCGCAGAGGCCAGCACATTGCCAGTGCCGATATGCTCTTCATGAAGAGGCCGTTGGTCGCCGAAAAGGGGCACGAAACCGGTCAGCAGTAGGAGGCTGGCCGCCAGCCAAACAATATAGGTGGCGTTCCACGCTAACTGGGCTGCCAGGATACCGGAGGCTATGAGCGGACCGAGCAAAGCCCCCATACCATAAAATGCGTGCAGATAATTGAGCAGCGAAGTGTTATTGGGGAGGCTCGCTATATGGGTGTTGAGACCTGCGTCGAGGATGCCCACCCCAAGACCTAACAACCCAACAGCTACCAGCACAAGTGCGAAGGGAGGGGCTATACTAATAGAAGCCGCGCCGAGCGCGAAAGCGAGCAGGCCCGCCGCCAGGAACAACCGCCGCCCCAGCTTCTCAAGCGCGAGGCCGCTGGTGAAGGCGGCAGTCAAATAGCCGGCGGTACTAGCCAGAAAGAGTAGACCGACGGTGGCCTTATCAACGGCGTAGTGGGCGCTGATGCTGGGGAGCAGCACGCCGGTGGCCCCGTCGTTCGCACCAATCAAGACGAAGGCCAGGAATGAGAGGCCAACCTTCAAGCGCAACACGCGCCCAGACCCAAATGAAAAAGCCTTCGAGGGCTTGTCGGAGGCTTTTTCATCTCGTGTTGTTCGGGTTATCAAAGTGGCAAAGCGGCCTTATGAACCCGCGATAGGCTCCTCGTAGGCGCCCATGCGCTCATACTTGTGGCGGCGGTCTTCGAGCAGTTGGCGAGTGCCTTTTTTGGTACGGAGGGGGTAGTTGGCCTGTATCTCGGTGAGGTGGCGGGCAATCGCCTCGCGCACAGCCTCTATGGCGGTGGGGGGGTCGTTGTGCGCGCCGCCTTCCGGTTCGGGGATCACCTCGTCCACGATACCGAACCCTAGCAGGTCAGGGGCAGTGATACGCATCGTTTCGGCGGCGGAGGCGGCCTGGCCCGCGTCACGCCACAAGATGGACGCGCTTGCTTCGGGGCTGGCTACCGAATAGGTGGAGTTTTCGAGCATCAGCACGCGGTCGCCCACCCCAATCGCCAATGCTCCGCCGCTGCCTCCCTCGCCTGTGACGGTGGCGATAATCGGCACCTCTATGCTCAACATGGTAATAAGGTTGGCCGCGATTGCCTGGCCCATACCGCGCTCCTCGGACTGCACACCAGGGCTGGCCCCCGCAGTGTCTATGAAGGTGAGAACGGGGAAGCTGAAGCGGGCAGCGTGCTCCATCAAGCGCTGGGCCTTGCGATAGCCCTCCGGCAGTGGCTGGCCGAAGTTGCGGGCAATATTCTCTTTGGTAGAGCGGCCTTTCTGCTCACCAATCACCATTACCGTCTGGCCCTTGAAGCTCGCCAGCCCACCCACGATGGCCGCGTCGTCGCCGAACAGACGGTCTCCGTGCATCTCGGTGAAGTCTACGCAAATCTGCTGGATGTAGTCGAGGGCGTGAGGCCGGTCGGGGTGGCGCGCTATCTGTACCCGCTCCCACGCAGACGGCGCGCTCCTGGTGGGCGCGGCCTGTGCAGGTGCAGACGACGGATCAGAAGCGGGGCCGGGCCAATGGCTGGTCCCCGGCGGCACCATGTCCCGGTACACCCCTGCGGGTCCACGATTGTCTGTGTGCGTAGTCTGCTTAGGTTCAGTTGCCATAATTGGTAGCCGGTATTCGGTGGTCAGTGGCCAGTACTTAGCCTCGGTCGTCGGTCGTCGGTCGTCGGTCGTCTCGGTCGTCACCCCCGGTACAGCTTTATCAGCTTGCTTATTGTGGGACGCAACTCTCTGCGCGGTAACACCATGTCCAGCATCCCGTGCTTTAGCTGAAACTCGGCGGTCTGGAAGTCGGGCGGGAGCTTCTGGCGTATCGTCTGCTCGATTACGCGAGGGCCGGCGAAGCCAATCAGCGCGCCCGGCTCGGCCATTACCACGTCGGCGGACGAGGCGTAGGAGGCGGTCACGCCACCTGTACAGGGGTCGGCCATGAGCGAGATGTGGGGCAGTCGCGCCTCGGCAAGCTCCGTTAGGGCCGCGCTGGTCTTGGCAAGCTGCATGAGGGAGAATATGCCTTCTTGCATACGCGCCCCGCCCGAAGACGACACGGTGACGAGCGCCACCTTCTTTTGCATGGCTAGCCTGGTGGCACGCACCAGCTTTTCGCCGTACACCGACCCCATGCTGCCCCCCAAGAAGCGAAAATCGCCCACGGCCAGTACGGCGGGCATATCCTCTATCCGAGCGGTCCCATACAGCAGCGCTTCAGGCAGGCCGGTCTTGACCTGCGTATCCTTCAGCTTGGTGGCGTAGCGTTGGTCGGGCGACACGAAGCCGATAGGGTCGGTGGGCCTGATGTCATGCCCCTCTTCCTTGAAAGTGTCAGGGTCGGCCAGAAACGCTATACGCTCGGTGGATGACAGGCGGAAGTGATAGCCGCACTTCTGGCACACTCTGAGATTGTCCTCAAGCTCACGGGTGTAGAGAAGCTCGTTGCACTTGTGGCACTTGGTCCAGATATCTTCGGGGAAGCCCTTGCCCCCCTGCTCCTGGCCCCTGTTATCCTGCCTTTTGTCCTGTATAGGAAAGCGCGGACGGCGCAGCAAATCTCTCAACTGACAGCATCTCCTGATCGGGCTGCCCCATTATACCAAATTATGAATTACTTCCCCTTCGGGAATTATGAATTGAGATGACTAATTCATAATTCATAATTCCGCGAAGCGGTCAAGGTGCGGTGAGCCAGGGCAGGTTCGCCCAGGTGGTCAGATAAGTGGCCAATTGCCCCGACATCGCAAAGAGGGCCAATTGGGCTATTGCCAGCCCTGTTATCAGTATAAACGGCACCGTGAGTATAACGCTATAAGCGTTGTCGCCAGTTCCCAATGCCCAACCACCAATCCCTACTCGGAGCCACCCTGCCGCCACCAATCCCGTCCCCAGGAGCAACACCGCCAGCCAAACACCGCCCGCGTTAACCGCAGCCTGCCCTACCAGCACCATCCCCCCAAACCCCCCGAACGGTGGCAGCCCCATGAGCGAACCGACCCCTAAAGCAAGCCCGACCACCGACCGGTTCTTGGGCTGCTCCCAATTCAGGCTACTGACCACTACCAACGGCACCGCCAGCTCCAGATTGGTCGCTATCAGCAGCGCGCCCACCGCGCCCGAGCGCGACCCCGACAGCACGCCGAACAGCGCCCACCCAATTTGCATCGAAACGCTTGCCGCGATCAGCAGGGCCAGTATGCGCTGTTGTTGATTCTCGCGCTTTTCAGCGCCCGCAAGCGCTAGCACACCTGCAAGCAGAGCCGCTATCGCGCCGAGCCAGGCCGCCGAAGATGCCCGCAAACTCCCCTCTACAGACCCGAACATGAGCAGACCCGCAGCCAGCACTATCGGCGTAGCAGCCCCAAGCATGATAATCGCGCTTGCGGGCGACGACTCCACCATGTCGGCAGCCGCCGCCGAGAAGGGCATTGCCCCCGCTCGTACCATCAACCCGACCGCCAGCAGGCCCAGGCCAAGCTGCAACAGCCCCTTGTTGTCGAGGTTGAGGCCGTATCGCGACAGCAATAGCGCCCCCGCCACCAGCAGGCCGGTCCCCAAACTTGCCAGCGACAGGTGCTTTAGCCCTCCGGCCAGTCGCCTTGCTAAATCTGGCTGTGCCGCGCCCTCGTCATCATCAGGCGCGACGACCGGCCCGGCCAGCGTTGTGGCGGACACCACCAGCGCCGCCAGCATGAGGCACAGCACCGCCACCAAACGGTTATCTACCAGCAGTGCCCCCGCAAGCAAGGCCGATGCGAGGAGAGGGCTTCGGAGCGTAGCGACGCCTTCGGAGCGTAGCGACGCCCTTGCTTTTGCCTGGTTGTTATGCCATGAGAAGAATAGGGCGCATAGGAGCGAGGCGTTGGCTGCGAGGAGCACCAGCCTGGAAGCAGGCGATATGGAGAAGCGAAGGCCGGTGCTCAGCGTAACCGCGCCGCTTGCTGTTGCGAGCAGAATAGCTTCGACAAGCAGCCCGCCACTAGCCACCACCAGCATTGCTAAGTCGATCCAGCCTTTGGCGCGGTCCGGCAATCGCTTCGTATTGCGGGCGGCCCCAAGAGCAGCTACTAACGCGACCGCCACGAGGGGCACGACCAGTGCCCAGGTTACGGGCCAATTATTCATCCGAGGCCACATTCGCTGGTGCCTGTGGCTCGACCAGGTATGACGTGGGGCCTGCCACCACCAGCGCGGTGTCCGTGTCAACCCTGCCGTCCCGCCTGTCGAATAGCGTGCTGAGGGTGCCGCCTGGATACGCACTCTTCAGCACTACCCAGGCGTAGGTCGCCACCACAGTCACCCCTATCCGACTCAACGCCAGCAGGCCCACCGAAACAGGATCGGGCGGTGTGAGGCTCAGGGCGTAAAGGAGCAGCGCCAGGCCGTTCAGCAGCGCCAGCAGCCCGGCGGACAGCTTGGCTATATTTCTCGACCCGTCCAGCACCAACGCCAGCACGCTCGACAGCACGACCCAGTAAAACCCTATCATGTACTGCTGGCCCACACCCAGTGGGTAAAGCGCGGCCAGACCCAGCCCCGTTATCCCACCCGCCAGTACAACCGCCCCGGTCCACAGGTAGTCATATATACCCGGCGCAACCGGCGTCTGGGCACGCGCCCTGCCCCTGAGACCACGTACACTTCGCACAGTCAAGCCGAGCACCGCGCCGCACACTAACGCCGTCACTAGCTCCGCCGCAGCCGCCCCACCTAGCCCAAACACAGAGGGTGTCGGAAGCAATTCGCCAACCGCCCACGCCACCCCCAGCCACTGTACCATCAGCGCGGCAACCACAAACCGCGCGGGACGCGCCGCTACCAGCGCCGCGCTGCCTATTGCTATGAGAACAAGAGCTACAGACAATCAGATTCCCCTTCGGTACTCACAACTCGATACTCGGTACTCGGTACTCGGTACTCGCTTCTCACCTCGTTACCACCAGCAACGTGAGCAGAGCCAGTATCAGCGCCAACGGCAGGTAGAACCGCCCTTCCAGGCGACCGAACAGGCCCCCTAGCCTCGTGCCAAGCCCGCCCAGTAGCGCCCCGAAGCCCCACACGCCCGCTTCGAGCCATACGAGCGACAGCCACCAGATAGCCGCAGGAGGGTTCTGCAATAACGGCCCGATTGCCCCTCGATCTGTCGCCGCGCTCTTCGCCACGCGGTCCAGCCCAGGCGGCAAGAGCGAACCGACGGAGCTTACCCCGGACCTGGCCCAGGCAGTTACCAACCAGCCGATGATCGCTATACTGAGTGCGCCTAGACCTAGCAGCAACAGAGGCAGCGACATCGCTCCGGTCTGCAACCCTGCCCACGTCAGGCTAACAGGCGAGACGCCTCCGGCTACAGCCGCCATGACCGCTACCGTTGGAAGCCATAAAACAGGTAAAGTGCCTCCCAGCAATAGCGCGGCCCCTGCTGCGATTGCCACCCACTGCAAATACCGAGGATATGGCTCTTTATCACCGGGCAGGCTGCCACCACTTCCCAGGTGCAGGACCGTGCCCACCGCCGCCATCACTATAGCACCTGCCAGCACTATCGCCAGCGAAGGGCGCGCCGTCTGCGAGAGCGTAGCCCCCAGCAACCATACCCCGACAAACCCTGCCGTAACAGGCGCAGCCGCCAGCGAGAAGCCCGCAACCGCCCGCGATACCCGGCTCCAGGTTGCCGCGCCGCCGGATGCCATCTCTAGCGCCACTCGCCCGGCTCCATACGCCAGCACTATCGCCAGCCCGGCGTAACGTCCAAGAGGGTTATCCAGGCTCAACGCCCACAACGCCAGGCCCATGCTGTGCGCGGCCAATAGCGCAGGCCAACGCGCAGTTCCCGCCCACACAATCGTGCCCGCCCCCGCCACGAGTGCGGTCACACCGCCCACCCAGGCGAGCGCGGTCGTAAACGCTCCCCATTCAGGCGGCACCGACCCGGCCAGTGCCTCCGTCGTGACCAGGGCTTCCAGCCGCAACAGCAGCACCAGCACGGGCACCCCTATCGCCAGCGATTGCACCAACGCCTGCTTGCCGCCGGTTCCCTGCCCGCTCCAGCCGGTAAAGGGCACAAGCCCCAGCCAGCACACGGCGAAGAGGGCTACCAGCACCAACGGCCATACCGTCAAAGCAGACAGTGACAGCCCTGCCAGGTTATAAGCGCCTCCGGTAGTGCGCCCAACCAGCAACACCGCGCCAAGCAGCAGCGCACTCCCCAAACCGAGCGCCAGCAACTGCCGCCCCACGCCTCCCCTATCGCTCTTGGCACCGCTATCCAGCGCGCTCATGCCCCACACCAACAGCACGAGCAGCAATACCTGTCCCGCGAACCACCGAAGCTCCCAGGTATGCGCCAGGCTGTAAAGCACTCCCACCATCAGAGCGCCGATTGCGATCTGCCATGCCGCTTGCTCGCCACTCCCTATC
>JBBSGN010000130.1:0-6888 GCA_038254085.1 Chloroflexia bacterium
GAACTCATCCCAGGGGAGTTCGTCGGAGCCGTAGCACATCGAGCTTTCGTGCGACTTGCCGCAGGTTATCACCATGTCGCCGGGCTGCGCCTTCTGTATGGAGAAGGCAATCGCCTCGGCCCGGTCGGGCACCTGCCAGAAGTCCACGCCCTGAACGCGCCCTTCTGTCTCCAGCCCGCTCGCTATCTCGGCTGCGATGTCTTCCACCCGCTCGGTACGCGGGTCCTCAGCCGTTATCACGGTGAGGTCAGCCAGGCGCCCGGCCACCCTACCCATCATGGCGCGCTTGGTCTTGTCGCGCAGGCCCGCCGCGCCGAACACCACAATCACCCTGCCGTTGCGCGGCGCTACTAGCTGGCGGGCCAACTCAAGCGTCTTTTCTAGCCCGTTGGGTGTGTGGGCGAAGTCCACCACCATGTCGAAACCGAGCGGTTCGGCCTCTCGCACCCACTCCATACGCCCTTTTATCTGCTCGACGGCCTCTAGCCCTCTCTGTACGGCCTCTTTAGATACGCCGAGGGCCAGGGTCGCACCGATTGCCGCCATCGCGTTGTAGACGTTGTGCTTGCCCGGCAGGTGCATTTTAATTGGGATGTCGGCCAGTGGCGTTTGGGCGACGAAGCGCGTGCTGTCCGCCGTGTATTCTATCTCCTCGGCGGTAATGTCCGGTTGCTGCCGTCTGTCGAGGCCGTATACCCACTGCATGTCGGGCCGTATCTTCTTCAGCCAGGCGTAAGACTTGTCGTCGGCGTTGATCACAGCCACTTTGGGCGTGCCCGGCTTGCGATAGGAGCTACTTAGCGCCTCAAACAGTCGGGCTTTGGCGGCCATGTAATTATCCCAGTTGCCGTGCCAGTCCATATGCTCGTGCGTAACGTTGGTCACCACCGCCACATCGTAGTCCACGCATAGCACCCGCCCCTGGTCAAGGGCGTGCGAGGTAGTCTCTAGCACAGCCACATCGGTTCCCGCATCCACCATTTCGTGCAGATAACGCTGCACGTCGAACGCCTCTGGGGTGGTCACGTGGAAGCCGGTGTCGTAGGACTGGCCTCCTATCTCGGCGCGTATGGTCGAGATCAGCCCCGCCTTGCGCCCAGCCGCTATCAGAATGGAGTGTATCAGCGTGGAGGTGGTGGTCTTGCCGTCGGTGCCCGTCACCCCTATCACCTGCAACTTGCGCGACGGGTAGCCGAAGAAGGCCGCTGAGAAGAGGGCCACCGCCTCGCGGTCGTCCGGCACATGGACGTAGGGCACGCTGTCCGGCAGACCCTGTGGCCTCTCCTCCCGCGTGCCTGCTACCGCCACCGCGCCCCGATTCAGAGCGTCCGGGATGAACTTGTGCCCGTCATCCACGCTACCCAGCACGGCCACGAACAAGCTACCCGGTTGGACCATGCGCGAGTTTTCGGCGATGTGGGTTATTTCGACTTGCTCGTGCGCGTTGCCTTTGAGTATCCTTGCGCCCGGTATGGCTGCTTCTGATAGAAGCTTGCTTAACTCCATTATCATACGTTCTTTCCGCTTCATAGTAAGAAAGCGATCAACTGCTTGCTTGCCGTATATTGGCTGAACAATCCGGCTGTGCTTCTTGAAGGGCTTGCCGGGCTTGAAACCCGCCGCGTAAAGCAATTGGCGAACTTTTTCAAGATCATCTGGCGTTGTTACAGCGATGCGGACTTCGCAACCCTTTTTATACTTCTTGCCAAGTTGATCCCGGCGTTTCTTATTAGCTACTCGCACGTAGCCATTTCGATTGAAGAACTCAGCCAGAATGGCCTCCGGCTGATCCTCTGCTGCCGGCTCGGGTGGGTAGTTCTTTTCCAACATCCTTGCTTTCACCTCATTCCATTATCAGCTATCAGCTTTATCGGTCGTCGGTCGTCGGTCGTCCGTCATCGGTAGCCGCGGCTCTTAACCTTCCAACCCCTTCAACTCCGACACCACCCTGTTCAGGAAGTCATCGGCGTTGCGGACGATGCCGAACGCCTGGTGCGTGCCCCGGTCCATCAGCTTCTGGATAACGGTCTCTTCCTGGTCTACCACGATAGTGTAGACAGGCTCAAGCGTGCCGTTGCGCTCGATGAAGGTGGGGAGCATGTTGCCGGTGGCTATCGAGTGGAGCATGGTCGCCATCATCACGACCAGGGTCGCGCCCTGCGTGAAAAAGCGCATCTTGTCCTGGGCTTCCAGCACGTCGGTGATTACGCCCGGCAGAGGGCCGTCGTCGCGTATCGAGCCTGCCAACAGGTAGGGCACGCCGTAGTTGACCAGCGCGTGCATGATGCCGTCGCGCACCAGGCCGCTCTGCACCGCCCCCGCGATGCTGCCCGCCCGGCGCACGGTGTTGATGGCGTCCATGTGGTGCCGGTGCCCACCCAGCACTGTATGCCCCTCGATGTCCATGCCGAGGGCCGTGCCATACAGGGCACGCTCAAGGTCGTGGACCGCTACGGCGTTACCCCCGAACACCGCGCCCACATAGCCGTTGGCGATCAGCCAGGCCATGCTGTCCCGCGCCCCCGAATGGACCACCGCAGGCCCCAGCACCCATACGCTCCGCCCGTCTCGCCCCTTGTCCCAGGCTATCAGCTCGGCTATGCGCCGGTAATTAAGCGGGCGTTCGCGTGACGCCCCGCTCGCCATGAACTTGAACGCTTCCCCCTCCGAGTAGCTCTCAGGCAGGAAGCCGGTGGAATGCACAAGCAGCCCGGTGCTGCCGTCCTCTGCCGTGTCCACGACCACCGGCTGGCCGATACGCACCTTGCGCATCTCGATGCAGGCAAACTCCTGGGCCTTGTTGTCCCACACGATTAGCGCGTCCATGCGCGCCCGCTTCACCAACCGCCACTCGCCGTTTCGCTTCACGTAGGTCGGGAAGTTGGTGGAAGAATAGAAGGCGGTGGGGGCCAGCCCGTCCGCAGACGCAGGCTCGGTCTCCTTATCGGGCGCTTGGGTGAAGAGAGGCCGCGTGAAGTCGGGCGGGGTGTAGGTCAGGTCGAAGTTGTATGGGGGCAAGGATGTCTCCTTCGATGTATCTCTGAGCCTTAGTTGCTTTTGTTACTCTCCAGATAGAGAAACCTATTATATAGCTCCTGCATCATATCCCAAAAAGAAGGGTATACGTCTGCTCCCGGAACCCAATGCGCGAAAAACCAGGCTTCCCATTCGCCTGCCGGTGCAACTATCTTCGGGTTCAACAGCAGCATAGCTGTGCCGCCATATTCCTGGTCGCTTATTCTGAGGGTGAAAGGGAGGTATTTTTGTTCGTGAATCTCGACTGCTTCCTCGCCCTCTTGGCTTCCATACGTCTTCGATCCGGCGTTCCATCCCACGTTCCAGTCCTCGATTATATCAGGGTCGTGGACACGAAGCCACTCTATTTCTTCTACCGGCCATAGACACGGTATGAAAGAGTCAAGCCATCGCCAGCCGTTCGTCACTTGCAGGAACGCTCCGTAATCAGGCGGCAGGGTTATCCCCAGGCGCGTTTCGGCCTCGGTAATCCGCGCTTCGCTCGCGCCCGGATAGCCGAGCCAACCAGATGCTAGGACAGCATCCGTGTAAAGGCCGGGGTATTCACGGGCGCGGTGTTGAAGGAACTCGGCGAAGCTTTTGGAGGTTATTATCTCCCTGCTCCACTGCGTTAGTAGCTCTTTCCATTCGTGATAAGGCATGATACGGGCTCTCCACTTCTCAGAGCGTCTAACACTATCATCAACTTCGGTCTCTCCTTCCCCTCCTTGCTTGGTATCGTCTGTTCCTTCCTTTCCTAACCAGTCCCATATTCCTTGCAACACTACCTTGAAGCAGTAGAGAACGGCAACACCGATCATAAAAACGATGCCTGCGACAACATCGTAATGAGCATTGGGGCCATATCGGCTGTATGGCACAGAAGGCAGAGGCGTTACCAGTACAATTAGCAACGCCCATAGAAACACTAGAATAACGAAACAGCTTGGCCTAAAAGGCTTCTTCATCTGGCACTGGTCATCTCGCTCATCCCTTCCGCATCGGCACCTGTATCCCAAACCTCTGCGCTGCCTCTAGCCTACGCATGGGCGTGATCCGCCATGCTGCGGCCGCTAATCAGTGCGCGTTATAGCACGAGCATAATCATTCTACTTGAACTCGTTCAGCCAGCGAATACTGTTCTTCAAATCGTCAGCAGAGACAGAACCCAACAGCCGTAGCAGACGATGCAACAAGACGCCTACTGTTTCCTCAGTTGAAAAAATAATACCCAATGCTCCTTGTCCGCTGCCAGGTATTCCTCGTGCAAGAGCATAAAATCGCTAACGTTAAATGTAACTATGGCTCGCGTCTGTGAAGCGGTGTGGGCAAATTGCTCTCTATCCGTTTCCGACAGCAAGCCGATCTCTTGTGAACACGTTGCGTCAAATCCATACTTGCGCAGCTCAGTCGCCAGGCGTGGTGATAGGTGTTCGTTGAGGTGCAGGCGGGGCGGCTCAGGCAATCGCATGGGCGTTGCGTTCTTGCCAGTATTCGTAGCTGTTCTGCTGGCGCACCCGGCCAATCTCGTCTTTGTTATCGTGGTAGTACGCCAGGGCGCTGAAAATCTGGGCAGGCGTCAGATAGTCCCACTCGGCGACTATCTCCTCAACAGACATGCCTGCGCTGTAGTAGTAGCCAACCACATGCCGGACCGCGATGCGCGTACCCTCGATAACGGCCTCTCCACCGCAAACCCCATCAATCTTTACTATATGCGGATAAGACGTCGAGTGAACAGTTCTCTCTTTTGCGCTCATAGATACATCCGCCTCCCTTTGTGTATTATACCTCCATCATCGGCACCCGTATCCCAAACCGTTCCGCCGCTTCTATCGCCTCGTCGTAGCCTGCGTCGGCGTGGCGGGCGATGCCTATGCCGGGGTCTGTCGTGAGCACGCGCTGAAGGCGGACGGCGGCTTCGGGGGTGCCGTCAGCGACGATTACCTGGCCTGCGTGGATGCTGTAGCCTATGCCCACGCCCCCACCGCTGTGTACCGACACCCAGGTAGCCCCGCCCACCGCATTCAGCAGCGCGTTCAGGATGGGCCAGTCGGCTATCGCGTCGCTGCCGTCCTTCATCGCCTCGGTCTCGCGGTTGGGCGAGGCCACGCTGCCTGTATCAAGGTGGTCGCGGCCTATGACGATGGGAGCGCTCACCTCTCCGGTGCGTACCATGTCGTTCACCACCCGCCCGAAGCGCGCCCGCTCGCCGTAGCCCAGCCAACAGATGCGCGCAGGCAGCCCCTGGAACTTCACCCGCTCGCGGGCCAGCTTGATCCAGCGCACCACTGAGGGATTGTCCGCGAACTCGCGCAGCACCATGTCGTCTATCTTGTAGATGTCCTGGGGGTCGCCCGACAGCGCAGCCCACCGGAACGGTCCCTTGCCCTCGCAGAAGAGCGGGCGGATGTAGGCGGGCACGAAGCCTGGGAAGTCGAAAGCGTCGGTCACGCCCTGCCCATAAGCCTGCTGGCGTATGTTATTGCCGTAATCGAACACGATAGCGCCCATCTTCTGCAAATCGAGCATGGCCCGCACGTGAACGGCGATTGACTCTAACGAGAGGCGCACATACTCGTCGGGGTTGCTCTCTCGCAGTTGGGTCGCGCTCTCCACGTCGTAGCCGAGCGGGATGTAGCCCCGCAATGGGTCGTGCGCCGCGGTCTGGTCGGTCACTATGTCGGGCAAGTTCTGCTTCGCATTCAGGCCCCGCCGCACCAACTCCGGGTAGATGGCGGCGGCGTTGCCCAGCAGGCCGATAGAGAGCGGTCTGCGCTCCCTCACAGCCTCGTCGGCCAGGGCCAGGGCGTCGTCCAGGTTGTCTGTGGACGTATCGAGGTATGCGCCATCGAGGCGGCGTTGTATGCGGGTGGGGTCAACCTCGACCACGATAGCCACCCCGCCGTTCATCGTCACGGCCAGCGGTTGCGCGCCGCCCATGCCACCCAGCCCCGCAGTCAACACTAACTTACCCGCAAGGTCGGCCTCAGGGCCGTAATGCTTGCGTGCTGCCTGCCCGAAGGTCTCATAGGTGCCCTGCAATATGCCCTGTGAGCCGATGTATATCCAGCTACCGGCGGTCATCTGCCCGTACATGGTCAGCCCCTCGGCTTCCAGCTTCGAGAAGACCTCGCGGGTGGCCCAATGCGGCACCAGATTGGCGTTGGCGATGAGGACGCGGGGCGCGTCGGGCGTGGTGCGGAAGACCCCTACCGGCTTGCCACTCTGTACCAGCAGCGTCTCATCGTTTTCAAGCTCGCGCAGGCACTCTATGATCTTGAGGAGCGACGGCCAGTTGCGCGCGGCCTTGCCGTTGCCGCCATACACAACCAACTCTTCGGGCCGCTCGGCAACCTCCGGGTCGAGGTTATTCATCAGCATCCGCAGCGCGGCCTCTTGCAGCCACCCTTTGCAACTGAGTTCGGTGCCGTGCGGGGCGCGTATAATCGTGGTCGTTTCCATACGTTTCTCCTTGCCAGAGAATAAGGACCAGGGTACACACGTTTCCCAGCCCCCAACTTCACCCAGGGCGCACTCATATCCATTCGTGCTGATACATATTTTACCACGTCCGGGGAGTGACGACCGACGACCGCTAAACAGTAACCTTAATCGGTCGTCGGTCGTCCTTATGAGCTTTACGGCGCTTCTATCTTGTCTATCTGCCAGGAATTGTTCTCGTTTATGAGGGTGAACACCCGGTCTTCCGGGTTGACGAAGTCAAGGCTTGCCCTCACTGTGGCGGTGTTGGCGGCGTTACCCGCCCCGCTACCGGCCTCAATAGCCTTCGTGCTGAACGAGGGGTAGGTGTTTTGGATGCCGAGCAACATGGGCACCGATTTACCCTGCCGTACCTCGTCCTGCAGGCGC
>JBBSGN010000131.1:0-6855 GCA_038254085.1 Chloroflexia bacterium
GGCGAGATGCCACAGCGACCTACCAGGTCGCGCTTGGTGGCCTCCGATATAGCGATCACACGCCTGGCCGCCTTCGCGCTGAACAGGGTAGAGAGATGCAGGTAGAGGCGCGACAGCCGCGTGTGGGCTTGTGGATAGTACAGGTAGCCGAGGTCGTGTATCGTGGCTACCGTGCGGCGCGGGTGCCATACCGGAACTACGTGAGACGGCACGAAAAGCACATCCGGTGGCCTGGTCGCCATCTCCACCGACAGCCTGACATGTGTCCACAGACGGGGAAAGGGTATAGCGCGTATGCGCCAGGCGTGAGGTAAGCTGAACGCTAACCTTTCCCTCGCTATCGCTTTAGACGTTAAGTTGACATAAAGCGTGAAACGGCCTTGTTGCGCTTCGGGCAAGCGGGAGAGCGCACTTAGCAGGCTGGCCGCGTAGTGCTCGGTGCCGGTGCGCTGTGCCAGCACTGCACGGCTCGCGTCCACGCCGATAGTTTTGAGTTTTGGGTTTTGGCCCTTCGCTTCGCCAAAAAGCATGGTTTTGAGGTGTTGGCTGCTTCTATTGTTCATTTTGCAGCTTCCGTATCTGCTCCATTACCATATCGGGTGTAATAGCGCGCATTTCGGAGCCGCCCTCTAATGCGGAGGAGAGTGTGTCCAGGCGCATGGTGGGGTGGGTGCCGGGGGCCCGGAAGGCGCGGTGCGTTCGGGGGTCGCCCCACGGTCCCCAGATCGTTTCGTCGCTGGGGCCGTACAGGTGAAGTGTCTGTTTGCCGAGCGCATCAGCTATATGCAGAGGGCCGTTGTCCACGCCCAACACCATATCGGCGCGATCCAGCATCCAGGTCAACTGGCTGACATTGGCGGTCCGCCCGGCGAAGTTGTATAGACGCGAACCAGCATCCGCTGACACTGCCATAATAGCGCCCCCCAGCGCCCGCTCGTCAGGCGAGCCGGTGAGGGCTACCGACCAACCCTCGCTCGCCAACTTGCGGATAACTTCGGCCCAGCCCTGTATCGTCCATAGCTTGTTGGCCGCCGCCGTGCCGGGGTGTATCATCGCCCGGCGGGGTGCGCCCAGCCAATCATCGAACAGACCTTCCGGTGGGGCGCTTGGGTTGGGCGGTCGCAGGGGCGGTTGGCCCGTGCTGCGGTCAATGTGAGGCGGTTGTAGAGGCACACCACACTCCGCTTCTACAACCGCTTCGACAACGCGAAGGTCTTGCTCCACCTCGTGCTTACCAGGTGTATATTGGACGGGGTTGGTCAGCCATGCGCACATACCGGGGGTGTCGTATCCCCACCGGCGCGGTACGCCCGCCGCCCACAGGAGGGCCGCGCCCCACCAATGGTCGAACCGCAGCGCGATGCCGAAGTCATACCTCTCGCCCGCCAGCCGCCTCGCCGTTTCACCGAGAAGAGTGTATGAGGCAAGTCCACCCCTGGATGTGATGCCAGGGAAGGGGATAATGTCCAGCCCATCCAGGTTCGGGTTGTCGGCCCACATAGCCTTACCCCAGGGACCGACCGCGCCGGTAATATGGGCCTGCGGGAACACCTGCCTGATAAGGTCCAGGGTCGGAGTGGCGAACAGCAAGTCGCCCAGATGGTCGGGGCGGATTACCAGTATGCGCTTTATGTCACGGCTGTCATGTCGCTTTTTCGCGCGGTTGGACGCTGTGCGCTGGTAAAGCGCCCGCACCAGCGCCTGGCGCGCCATCGTCTTGCCGCGAGCTAACAACCTTCGACTGCTCCTCCAAGCGGCAACTCCGCCCAGGTGTGCCAGGTCTGGTCGCCGGTCTTGTACTTCACGACCACCTGCTCCACCCCGAAGCCGATGAACAGACGCAGCCCGGCTAGCTCGTTGTACACACGCTCCAATTCTTCGCGGTCCGAAAAGCGCCCGACGGTCAAATGTGGCACAAGGTCGTCCCCGAACTGGCCCCCGTACGCCGGGTATTCTGGGAACCTGGCGAGGATTGCCCTATAAAGAGAGAGTACGCGCTCGTTGTCGGCGAGGCGCAGATAGAGTACGCCTGTGTCGGGGAACACGGAGAAGCCCCGCAGCGACAGCCACCGGGGTTCGCATTCCGCCAACACGTCTCTCAGTGTAGGCTCAACTTCTTGCAGGCTGCTGTATAGCACAAATGGATAGGTGATGATGATGTGCGGCTCGATGCGTTGCATGGCGTCGGGCATGTACAGACGGCGGTAGTGGTCAGCGAAGCCGCACACGTCGGGTGGAGGCAAGATGCCAATGGCGGTCTCGCCTGTGGGTTGGCTCTCGTCCATCACACGCACAACGGCTCTTTCAACGACCGAGCGTACACCCGCTCTACAGCCGCCCACACTTCTTCGACCGATACCGCTTGATGGTATGTCGCTTCGACCTGCGCGGCCCGCCTGAGCGCACCCGCGTCCGAGGCGACCTGCGTGGGCGCTACCACCGCGCTGCGCCCTGACGGGTCCCAGGGGCCGAAGCGGACCGGGTCGCTTGGGCCGAACACCGCTACCACGGGGATCCGCACGGCGGTTGCCAGGTGCATCGCGCCGGTGTCGTGCCCCAGGAAGAGATTGCACCGCTCAATCACCGTGCCCATCGTGCCCCAATCCAGCTTGCTAACTAGGTTCACTACGTATGGTTTCGTGGCCGGGAAGAGCGCCGCCTGGAAAGCATCCGCTGCCATGAGGTCCTCTTTGCTGGGACCACCCAGCAGTAATATGGTAGCCCCATAAGTCTCCGCCAGCCAGTCGGCTATGCGCGCCCACCGCTCAGGTTGCCAGCGTTTCGACAGCAGCCGCATCCCAGGATTGGCTCCGCCTCCCAGGTGAAGGGCCACGTAGCCCCCTTCACCGGCATCTTCGGTCTTCGACAGGAGCCTGCCCGCCTCTGCTCTCTCCTCGGCTGTGGGATAGAACTCCAGGTATGCCTGGTCTGACGGGGCGGGCAGGCCGAGGGTGCGCACCACATCCAGGTACCACTCGACCTCATGCCGGGCCTTGTTGCTTGGGCATGGTACTGGGTGGGTGAGGGCCAGTCCCCGGTTGTCGCTGTCCAGACCGGCGCGCACCGGCACGCCCGCCAAATAGGGAACCATGTTGAGCAGGGGCGAGCGGTCCAGCACCAGCGCCGTGCCGAAGCGCCCCCGCCTGATGTAGCGGGCCAGACGCATATATTGGGCCAGGATGGCATCATCGCCGCCTACGGAAGTGTCTATCAAGCCGTCCAGTCGTGGGTTGTTGGCGACTGCCGGACGCGACCACTCTCCAACGGCCAGGGCGATTTGCGAGTTGGGTAGCGCCTTGCGAAGGGCGGCGATTGCGGGGGTGGACATGAGGACATCGCCCATACAGCATGGCTTGACAAGCACTACCCGTTGTAGGCGCGGATCGGACGGTGAGAGCAGCTTGCCCCGCCCCGGCCTGAGTCGCCAGGGGAGGCCCAATACGCCGGAGGCCGCGCCTACCGCTCCCGCACGGAAATCAGGCAAAGCCAGTCCCCCTCCTGCTTCTTCTCCTTGATGGGCAGCCCCACTTTCTCCAGCGCCTCCACCACCGCGTCCCCGCGCTCGATGAATATGCCCGAAGATATGAGCGTGCCGCCCGGTTCAAGCAGATTATAGAGCGATTTGGACAGGTCAATAATCACGCTGGCGAGGATGTTAGCCACGATCAGGTTGTACGGGCTGGTGTCACGCGCGTCCGTTGTCGAGCCTTGCGCGACCTCTATCTGCGATGACAGATCGTTACGCTCAACGTTCTGCTCGGTGGCCTCCACCGCAACCTTGTCGGTGTCCAGCGCGGTTACCCGCACGGTAGGGCCTTCCAACTTGGCGGCGGCAATAGCCAGTATGCCAGAGCCTGTGCCCAGATCGAGGACGTTCATGCCGGGGCGTACTTGCTCCTCAAGGGCGGCAAGGCAGAGGCGCGTGGTCGGGTGGAGGCCGGTGCCGAAGGCCATGCCGGGGTCCAGGTCCAGTATCACGTCGCCCTCTTTAGGTTCGTATTCCAGCCAGGATGGTTTGATGACAACGCGCTCACCGACACGCAGGATACCGTAATAGGCTGTCCAGGCGTTGGCCCAGTCCTCCTCCTGCTTTTCCTCGACGCGCAGTGGCCCCACCTGCCGCATACGCCCCAGGTGCCACAACGCTTCCTCCAGTTGCCGCCGCTTCTGTGCCGCCTCTTTGTCGTTGGGTAGGTAGGTGCGAACGCTGACTGGCCGCGTGGGGTCAATCTCTGGCTGTGTGAGGGCACTCCAATCGGCGTACTCCCCCTGAGGCGTAATAAGCGGCTGCTCGACCACCACCCCACCGTTATACCCGAACCGCGCGAACAGCTCGCTGACCGATTCGACAGCCTCCTGATCAACCTCTACTGATAGCTCTAACCAGTTCATAACAAGTTTTGAGTTTTTAATTGAGAGATGATAACTTAGAACTCAAAACTTACCCAGACAGAGACCTCCGTTCAGCATCAGAAGTCGCCTGGCTAGTCAAGAATTCAAGCATAAACTGCGCCTGCAATCCGTCCTTTATCTCGTGGGAACCTTCTCGGATACCCTTGCCCTAGCTTTGGGTGCTTCTCTTTATCTGTTGAGGTTCTTCCCAACGACGTTGCAATGCTTTTTGCATCTTGGATGCTTCCTCTACTTCGCTACGTATCTGTTGGCGCTGGAAAACCAGGGCAATGATCAGCGTAGTGAGCGCTGCAATCAGACCGGTCGAGAACCAGTCGAAAGACAAGTGCGAGAGCATACCGGTCGTTAGAATATCCGGGTTCAGCCGTAGAAATATGATAACCGCTCCGGTCGCCAGAGCCAGGAGCGCTATAGCTTTGGACCAGGTTGCGATAATTTGAGTGCGCTTTCGCGTGGTCAGCACGATACTTGTAAGCGCCTTAGCAGTATCTTTCTGCGCCTCAACAAGCCCGAGTACTTGCCGTAGTCGGAAGCTATAGTCGAAAGCGCCCTTCACTGCGCGGCGCGGGTCGAGCCACTCGTGCGCCTGCTGAGGTATCATACGACTGAAAAAGAGTTCAGTTTGCTTCAAGAAATCATACTCTGGAGCCAACTCTATCCGAAGGGTGTCGGCTGTCACAAGGGTCCTTACATAGGCGAGCACCAAAGGAGACAGCAGCATTCCATTTTGGCGGATTATCACCAGGTTACTCACCGCGAAATTGGATGCGCTGTCTCTCATCGGCTTTGGACCAGGATCCTCCAGACTGAACCTGAAATCCTCATGGCTTCGTATCATCTCACCACGCGCACGTTCCACATTCGTCCAACGTGACGGCGTAATCCAGCGCATAAGTTCCGCAACTGCGCGCTCTGCGTCGCCCTGGAAGAAGTACCAGGTGTATTGCATCAGCGACTCGCGAACGTCCTCGGGGAGTACGCCAATGATACCGAAGTCTACGTAGCCTATCACGTTGTTGGGGAGCACGATAATGTTGGCCGGGTGTATGTCGGCATGGAAGTAGCCGTTTATGTACATCTGGTTCAACATGTTCCAGTCTACGCGTTCTATGATACGCGTAAGATCGTATCCGCGCTCCCGGAGGTCTTTAAGGTAAGCGATGTCACGGCCCCAAACAGCGCGCATTATCTCAACAAGTGGGATGCCTTCGAGCAGTTCCAGTGTTAGCACTTTGGAGCCTGTGTATTTCCAGTAAACCTGCGGGATCCTCTCCAGCGGATCGTTGCTTGCGTTCCGGTGCAAGGTGGCGGCGTGGCGGGCCTCGACCAGATAATCAATCTCATCCAGGGTCCAGCGCGCGAATTCGTCAATCACTTCACTCGTTGGCGTGTACCCAAAGACGCGCGTTCTGTCAATGATCCCGCCGAGGGCATACATTAGCTCAATATCAGTGCGTAGAACCTCTCGAATGTTGGGCCTTTGGACCTTCACCGCGACCTTCTCACCAGAGTGTAGGATTGCACGGTGTACCTGGCCAATTGATGCGGACGCGAATGGCTCCTCCTCGAAGGAACGGAATATCGCCTCTGGGTAATCGCCGAGCTCCTGCTTGATAATTTCGCGGACAGCAGAGTATCCGAACGGCGGAACTTCGTTGAGCAGCTTAAACAGTTCGTGGCAAAAGGCGGCAGGCAGCAGGTCGAAGCGTAGAGCTAACATCTGGCCCAGTTTGATCCAGGCCCCGCCCAATCGTTCCAAAGCAAGACGTGTGCGTACGGGCCAGGAGGGGCTACGCCGCCGCCCGTAGGTCAGAAAGGGAATCAGGAAGTACCGCCACAGAACGGACGTTATGAGCGCAATGCGCGGGAGATTCCGGATGAATCGTCTCATTGGAGTTAAGGCCTCTGAAAGAAAAGGGGCAAGGAATAAGGGCAAATTGTGAATGGAGCTAGCTCGCTCCGCGATTTATCCTTTATCCCTGATCCTATATCCCTTCCGAAGAACTAGAGATCTTCATCCAGGGGCACACGTCGCGGGGGGGTTGGTTGAAAGTAATCTTCTTCCCACTTCCGCCCTGCACTCACGAGCGCTGACATCAGTTCAAAAGGCCAACTGATAGCCCACCAGACGGCCCCTTCCAAAGCAAGTTGAGCCTCACGCCGGTAACGCCGCGCAAGACGGTCTATTTCTGAGGGGTCCACGCTGGAAAGGCTCGAATTCAGACTCATGTGTGCCAGGCGGCGTATGGCTTCGCTGGGGCGCACGGGAATCCTGTAGTCAGTGATCGACTCTCCTGGCGAAATGCTACTCTTCATAGGGTCTTCGTTAGCACCGGTAACCCTCTTGTCCATGGCTTTGATCCTTTCTTGTTATAATTCTACACGACAGCAAAACGGGGCTAGCAACGACAAAGCGCAGTGTATACATAGAAAACAGTTGCA
>JBBSGN010000132.1:0-6839 GCA_038254085.1 Chloroflexia bacterium
GCCAGTAGCAGCGAAGGAACAGAAGCCCAGACGGTCCTCACGGATTGTTTGGGTTTTCTGTTTAAGCTGGTAGTCGGTAGTCAGACTTCCAACCTTATAAAATAACGTAAAAATCGGCTGCTCAGCAGCCGATTTTTACGTTATTTTATATTACTGCTAATCTGACTTTGACGCTTTGAGAGAATCGGCACGATTGACAATGATTACTACTGAGTTCTATACTCGATTTTATCCCATTACTTTCGCACCTACGCACTTATAGCGCGTCTTAAAACGCTGACGCATAATCAGGAGGCAAAGGTGTCCTTGGAGAGCGAAAGGAGACCCCCATGACCAACCGACCTACCGGAACCGTCACCTTTCTGTTCACTGACATAGAGGGCAGTACTCAGCGGTGGGAGGGCGACCCCACCAAGATGCAGGCGGCTCACTCTCGTCACGAGGCCATATTGCGCCGGGCTGTAGAAGATAACGGTGGCTACGCTTACAAGATGATAGGTGACGCCTTCCAGGTTGCCTTCCCCACTGCTCGCCAGGCTCTCCAGGCAGCCCTCGAAGCTCAACGTAGCCTCCACTCTGAGTCCTGGGGAGAAGACGGCGAACTCCGGGTGCGAATGGCCCTACATACCGGCATCACAGAGGAGCGCGAGGGTGACTACGTCGGTCCGTTGCTCAACCGAGTGGCTCGCCTCATGTCTGCCGGGCACGGAGGCCAGGTTCTCGTCTCCCTGGCTACTTACGAGTTGGTACGCGATTATCTCCCCTCCGGCGTCACCCTCAAAGACATTGGAGAATACAGGCTCAAAGACCTGATCCGTCCTGAGCACGTATTCCAGCTAGTTGCTCCCGATCTCCCCTCGGACTTCCCGCCTCTCAAGACCCTGGAGAACCGGCCCAACAACCTGCCCTTGCAGCCCACACCCTTCATCGGGCGAGAGAAGGAGCTAACCGCCCTTGTCAAGCTCCTCCTGCATGAGGACGTGCGGTTGGTGACACTGACAGGCCCTGCCGGTGTAGGTAAAAGCCGCCTCGCAGTACAGGCAGCCGCCGAACTGGTGGACGACTTCGCGGACGGCGTTTTCTTTGTCTCCCTGGCCTCAGCAATCGATCCCACTCTGGTGGTTTCGGGCATAGCCCAGGCGCTTGGTGTAAAAGAGGCGGGAGACCGTCCGCTCCTCGATGTGCTGAAGGAGGAATTGCGAAGCAAGAGTATGCTCCTGGTGCTCGACAATTTTGAGCAGGTGGTGCAGGCTGCTCCACTCGTTTCGGAACTCTTGCAGTCGGCGTCCCAGCTCAAGATTCTGGCGACTAGCCGCACGGTGCTGCACCTGCGCGGTGAGAAAGAGTTCCCCGTGCCGTCCCTCTCCATGCCGGATCCGAAGCGCCTTCCAAAAATCGAGACTCTCTTACAGTACGAGGCGGTGGCGCTCTTTATCCAGAGGGCGCTCGATGTCAAACCTGACTTTGCAATCACGAATGATAGCGCCCCGGCGGTGGCCAAGATATGCGTGAGACTGGACGGCCTTCCTTTAGCCATCGAGCTGGCCGCCACTCGCATCCGGTTCCTTCCACCACAGGCGATGTTGGCCCGATTGCAGAGCAGGCTCAAGCTCCTGACGGGCGGGGCGCGGGACTTGCCCGCTCGCCAGCAGACATTGAGGGGCGCTATCGAGTGGAGCTACGACCTGCTCGATGAGGGCGAACAGCAGCTATTCCGGCGCATGGCTGTCTTCCAGGGAGGCCGCAGGCTCGAAGCCCTCGAAGCTGTGTGCAACGCCGAGGGTGATCTTGAGATAGACCTCTTGGATGGGGTAGAGTCGCTGGTAAGTAATAGCCTGCTGCGACAGGAAGAAGATGAGAGTGGAGAACCGAGCTTCGTGATGTTGGAGACAATCCACGAATATGCGAAGGAACGGCTTGAGGAGAGCGGAGAAGCGGAAACCCTCAGGCGACGACACACCGATTACTTCCTGGCATTGGCGGAGGAAGCCGAGCCGCACCTGCGAGGACCCAGGCAGGTAGAGTGGATGGAGCTACTTGAGAGGGAACACGATAACTTTCGAGCGGCCTTGCAGTGGTCACTGGAAACGGGGCAGGAGGGCCGGATTGGGGCGGTTGATCAGAGCCAAGACGGCGCAGAAGGCTTGATGTACCTGCGACTGGCTGGGGTATTAGGCCGGTTCTGGGACGTGCGTGGTCATCTGAGCGAAGGGCGGCAATGGCTGAAGAGGGTGCTCGATAAGAGCCATGCCACACAGAGCGCCGAAGGTAACACCCTGACCCTTTTGCGCGCCAGAGCGCTGCTTGCGATGGGTCGCCTGTCTAGGAAGCAAGGTGATCTCACTCAGGCACAAGCGTTACTGTCAGAGGGCCTGGCGCTGTATGAGCAAGTTGAAGACAAGTGGGGTATCGCTGAGACGCTGAACATCCTTGCCACAGCGAAGTATGGGGCGGGTGAATATGGTGCAGCACGCCCGCTGTGGGAGCGCGCCCTTGCCTCGTTCCGAGAGGTCAACGATGAAAGCGGCATCGCACGCACGCTCAACAATCTGGGTGAGATGGCGCGTGCGCGGGGCGATTACAAGAGCGCACGTACCTACTACGAGCAGGGCTTGGCGGTGATGCGCCAGCAGGGAGAAGCGCGGGCTACCGCCGTCCTTACATTGAATCTTGGGAGTATTGAGCAGCGCCTGGGAAACTATAGCCGGGCGGCTGAACTGTTCAAAGAGAGTCTGGCTCCCAGCAGTGATCTTGGAGATATAAGTCTAATCGCCATTTGCATCTACGGATTCGCGGCTATTGCCGCGGGAAAGCAGCAGGGCAAGCGAGCGGCGACATTGTTTGCGGCAGGGGCAGCCCTGCTTCAGACGATTGGCATAGTTCTGGACCCGTCTGACCGCATCGAGCACGACCGCAGCATGGCTGCCGCCCGCGCTCAGGTGGACGAGGGGGTCTGGGCGAAAGCATGGGAGGAAGGGCGAGCTATGTCGATGGAGCAGGCGGTCGCTTATGCGTTAGAGTAGCCCCATGCCTGCCTCCAGGGGTGTCCTGTGTTGCGGGGTATGGGGATGCAGAAGAGGTGGCCGAGCAGCCACCTCTTTTCGCATAGCTCTGTATATGGTGGTCCGGCTTACCGGACGAAGAGCGGGGCCAGCACCAGTGTGATAGTCGCGAGCAACTTAATCAGCACGTGCAGCGACGGGCCTGCGGTGTCCTTGAAGGGGTCGCCGACCGTGTCGCCCACGACCGAGGCTTTGTGAGCCTCCGTGCCCTTGCCCATCACCTGGCCGCTGGCGTCCTTCAGGCCACCCGCCTCGATGAACTTCTTGGCGTTGTCCCACGCGCCACCGCCGTTGTTCAGCACATTAGCCAGCAGCACGCCCACGATGGTGCCCACCATCAGGAGGCCACCTTCGGCCTGCCAGCCCAGTACCAGGCCGACCGCGACGGGCGTGCCCACCGCCAGCAGGCCGGGCGCGATCATCTCGCGCAGCGCGGCGCGGGCCGAGATGTCCACAGCGCGGGCGTAGTCGGGGCGCGATGTGCCCGCCATGATGCCTGGGTCGGCGCGGAACTGGCGGCGTACCTCTTCGATCATCTGCCCGGCTGCGCGGCCTACCGCACGAATTGCCAGCGACGAGAAGAGGAACACCAGCATGGCCCCGATGAATGCGCCGATAAACACCTCTACTTGCGACAGATTGATGGGAACCTGCCCATGCACCAGTTCCACGTTTACGCCCGGCTTGCCTATCGCTATCTGGCGCACCTTGTCGAGGTACGCCGAGAAGAGCAGGAAGGCGGCCAGTGCGGCGGACCCTACCGCATAGCCCTTCGTGAGGGCCTTGGTGGTATTGCCTACAGCGTCTAGGCCGTCGGTGATGTTGCGTACCGACTCGGCTTGGTGCGACATCTCGGTGATGCCGCCCGCGTTGTCGGTGATCGGGCCGAACGTGTCCATAGCCAGGATATAGGCGCAGGACATGAGCATACCCATCGTCGCCACCGCCGTGCCGAAGATGCCAGAGGCGACCGCTGTATCCACCGAAAAGCTGTTGGTCACGCCTGGGATGGCAATGTTCACCACCGCCTGGCTCACGGGATTGCCCAGTGTGCCCAACCAGTACGAGAGGCCGAGCGCGGCCGATATAGCCATTACCGGCAGGAAGGTGGTCTCGAAGCCTACCGCGATGCCGGAGATGATGGTGGTGGCGGGGCCTGTGCGCGCAGCCTCGGCGATTTCACGCACCGGGCGCCACGAGCCTGCGGTGTAATACTGGGTGATGTAGACGAAGGCGATAGAAGTTGCGATACCCACGATGCCAGCCAGACCGTAGTAGAGAGCCGAGCCGGAAGGCAGCATCAGGTAGGCGACGGCCATCATCGCTACTGCTGACACGGCCGCCATGACGTAGTAGCCGTTGTTGAGGGCGGCCAGGGCGGCCTTGTCGGTTACGTCTGCGCCCCCACGCCCGCTTACGCGGGCCGACAGGATGCCTATCATAGAGGCAATCAACCCGAAAGCGCGGACCACCAGTGGGAAGAGTATCCAGGCCACGTTCTGGCGACCTGTTACTTCATAAAGGATAACGCCCAGGATCATCGCGCCGATGTTCTCGGCGGCTGTCGACTCGAACAGGTCGGCGCCACGGCCCGCGCAGTCGCCCACGTTGTCGCCAACCAGGTCAGCGATCACGGCGGGGTTGCGGGGGTCGTCTTCGGGGATGCCCGCCTCGACCTTGCCCACCAGGTCGGCGCCTACGTCGGCGGCTTTGGTATAGATACCGCCGCCGAGCTGGGCGAACAGGGCCACGAACGATGCCCCGAAGCCGAAGCCGACGATCAGGAACGGGGCCTGCGACTGGTCGCCCTGGACGAAGGCCGTGTAAGCCTCGTATATGGTAAACACGCCGAGCAGCGACAAGGCCACCACCAGGAAGCCCGATACCGCCCCACCGCGCAGCGCCACAGTGAGGGCCTCGCCCAGCGAGCGCCGGGCGGCGGAAGCTGTGCGTAGATTAGCCCGCACGGCCACGTACATACCGATATAGCCCGATACACCAGAGGCAGCCGCGCCGAGCAGGAAGGCGATAGAGGTCAGTATGCCCAGCGTGGTCTGGCTTACCTTCGTAGGGTCAATGCCCGCGTTGCTCTGGGGGATGACCGCCAGCAGCACGCCCACCAGAACAGCGGTCACGACGGCCAGCCCGGCGATGGTGGTGTACTGCCGCCGCAGGAAGGCCGTCGCGCCTTCGACGATGGTGCTGGCGATCTCCTGCATCTCCGGGGTGCCGGTGTCCCTGCTCAGGACATCCCTTGCCAGATAGATAGCGAACCCCACCGACAGCAGCCCCGCGACAGGTACGAAATAGACCAATAAATCAACAATACTCATTCCCTCTCCTCCCGAATATGGTTGCTAATGTAGCTGCAAGCGCCTAGTTATGCGCGCTCTTGCCCCTCTCCTCGAACCCTTTTGCGCATGCGAATCCGCGTTTTACAACCCGACTCGCACACGTCGTGCCCGGCGATGAACGCAAGCGGGCACGGCGTGTGCATTGTAGCACATTTACTAGCGTTGGGCAATCATGGGTCGGTGGTCAGTTGACAAGGGGCAAGCCTGCGCACCGACTACCGGCTACCGGCTACTGACCCCTACCTCGCTGCTGCCGGACGTGTGGTGTTGGACGCTCCGCCCTGGCCCCGGCCACGGAACGGGCGCAACCATTCGTGGTTCTCCCAGATGACCAGGAGCATGGAGGCGTTGAAGATGGACGAGTAGGTTCCCGACATGATGCCTATCAGCAAGGCCAGCACGAAGTTTCGCACGCTGGAGCCACCGAACAGGTAGAGCGCGAACAGGGTGAGCAGCACGGTGATTGACGTGTTGATCGAGCGGGCCAACGTCTGCACCAGCGAGTAGTTCACCACGTCTCCAAACCGCTCGAAGCGGCGCTTCATTATATTCTCACGCACCCGGTCGAACACTACAATCGTGTCATGCACCGAGAAACCGATCACGGTCAGCATAGCCGTCACGAAGAGGGCGTCTATCTCGACCCCGAACAGGAAGCCGAGTATGGCGAATATTCCAAGCACTACTAACACGTCATGCAACAGCGCGATGATGGCGCACACTCCGTAGCGGAAGGCATTAGGCACACGCCTGAACACTATCGTAAGGTAAATAAGGATCGCCAGCGACGCGGCAAGGATTGCCAGGAACGCCCGACCCAGCAGTTCATTACCCACCGTTGGACCGATGGTGTTGTCGTCAATGACGGCGCTGGGGTCTATCCGCCACCGTGTTACTGTGGGCCTGGGTTGCCCGCCACTCGTCGTGCCTGTAGTGCCCGTAGTGGTGCCGGTGTTCGTCAAGGCCGTGGTAGAGCTGACGGTGCGCGTGCCGGTTACGGTAGCAGTGCCGGTTATGGCGGCTGTCGGGGTGAGGGCCGCGGTGGTTGTCAGCGTTGCGGTCTCAGTGATTGAGCCGCCCGCGACCAGCTTGCCTTGACTACCTTGAATCAGGGCCTTTGCCACGTTGGACCTTGCCTCTTGCCTCTGCTCGTCGGGCAGCCCGGCTATTCGCGGCAGGTCCATAGTGATAGTATGAGTAACAACATTGTTGGTGGTTATGCTGCCGCCCTTTATCTGAGCGTCGCCATAGCCGACGCTCGCCAACGCGCTTCTAAACTTCTCGGTGTCGTTGGCTGCGGCATTGAGCGGCTTGACGGTAACGCGCACACCGCCGGTGAAGTCAATGTTCGGCTTGATTCCGCCCGCCAAAATAGCGATAAGCCCCGGAATAATCACCAGCAGCGAAATCGCTATGAATAAGA
>JBBSGN010000133.1:0-6838 GCA_038254085.1 Chloroflexia bacterium
ATAGCCTTGGTCGGCCCGCATCGTGCCGGTCCACGCCACCTTCAGCCCGCGCTGTAAGAAGGCGTGGGCGACGTCTTCGACACGCTCACGGTGGGTGAAGAAAGTCTCGTCCTGGAACGAAATCTCGGTGTAGCGGTAGCGCTGCCAAAGTGAAGAAAGCTCTTCGCCCATACGCTCGGCGTTCAGGCCGAACCAGGCGCGGTTGTAGACGAAGGGGTCGGCGCAGAAGGCGCACCTGAAGCGGCACCCGATAGAGGAGATGTAGTCGAGTTGGCGTTGGCCCTTGCGCGCAAAATAGTCCTCCACGCGAATAAGGTCGTAGTTGTGCGCGGGCAGCTCGTTGACATCGCGGGTCGAGCGGGGCTGGTTTCGCGCAATCTGTTCGCCATCCCGCCATGTCACGCCCGCCACGCCTCGCAAGTCCTCGCCCGATGCGAAGCGCTCGACCATTTCGGCAAACGTGTCTTCTCCCTGGCCGCTCGCCGCTGCGTCCACGCTCGGCTCGCTCAGGCATCCCTGTGGAAAGAGAGACGGCTGCCATCCACCCCACACCACCGGCATATCGGGGCGCATCTCCTTAACGGCGCGGCTGACCGCGATGGCGTCCCAGATCGGCGAGCCGGTCAGCACAGTCATGCCCACACAGAGAGCCTCACGCGCCTCGGCCAGCACCGTGGCCATGGGGTCGCGCTCCAGACGAGCGTCAACAATCTTGACTTCGTACCGTGCGGGGTCTAATGCCGACCCGACCGCAAGTAACCCCAGAGGCATCGTCCAAAAGACGGCCTGCGGGTTGTATAGGACGATCTTGTGCCGGGCGGTCAAGCGAAAACGCTCCTGGTTAGGCCGTTTGCTTGCCCACGACGCCACAGCAGCGCGTGCAGGCGGGCAAGCTTCCCCCCGCTTCGTGCAATACCCGGCGGAAGGCGGTAGAGCGCGCGTTGTTCCATAGGTCCGCGAGCGGCGCATCTTGGACGCGGCCAAGCGGGTAGTTGTAGCAGCGTGAATGCGCGGGGATTACGGTGCCGTCGGTCTTGACCATCATCATCTTGAATGGGTCGGTGCAGCGCGTGCCGCCAATATACTCCGCAGGCTCTCTATAATACCGTTCGAGTTGATCAACGGTTGTCAGGTCAGGGTGGAACGTAACCGGCAACCCGACTTCGTTCGCGTATGCTTTGGCTGAGGCTATCTCGTGGGACAATTTGCTTGGGTCTATGCTCTCGATATCCATGTCGCCCAGACATGAATGAGCCACCGACATCTCGCCCGGATAGAGGGCGTTGTGGGCGGAGGCCATTTCGTCAGTGATGAAACTAAGGTGGGCAAAGTTTATGTTGTCCGGGCGCAGCGGAGCAATTTGCTGAAGGCAGGCGCGGAGGCTCGTGTAATTGAGGTCTGTGATGGTGGACGAAATGCGGACGCGCGGCTTGTTTTTGCCTGAGCGTAAGCGTGCGGCGTTCACCTTCTCGATGCCATCGTAGAGACGTATGAAAGAGCCTTTGCGGCCACGAACTAAGTCGTGTATTTCTTGCGGTCCATCAATCGAAATGTTGATTTCGTCTACACCTATACCGACCAGCGCGTCGGCCCGTTGCGGGAGCATGAAGCCGTTGGAGGTGATGCTACAAAAGAAGCCTCGTTGCGCAATCTCGCGGCAGAAATCGAGGATGTGAACGTGGTTGAGCGGCTCGGTAAATGCGAGTCCTATCTTGGGAAGAGGCCGGAAGCGCATCGCGCCGTCGAGGATAGTCCGTAACAGATCAAGCGACATGTTGGTCGGGTCGTCGCCGATCATGTTCGCATAAAAGACGCTGGCACGCTCGCCAATGCCCACATCGCACATTCGGCATTTAAGGTTGCAGAAGTTGTTAATGCAGAGGATGATCCATTCGGGCGCAAAACGGCAATAGCCATCTACCCTGCCTGCGTCCTCACCGAGCAAGCGTGTTGCTACCTTATGTTGTAACGTTAGAAGCGCGTCCAACTGTACGTACCTCGGCGCAGTCCGAGTAAGAGGCGGCCCGCGCTGTCCCTGGCATTATATTGTGCGCTGTTCAGAGTGTCAATTGCCGCACAGAGCGAAAGGGCAGCGGCCACGCCCCCCATTCATTCCGCCTGCGCGGTGGGGGTGGCCGCTGCGTCGGGGGTCATTATCTTGGGTAGGGGGCCGAGGCCACCGGGAGACTTGCGGGCCAGCCTGTTCAGATCGGTTCGGGCGAGTGGCAGGGTGGCAAGGTTGAAGGCAGCCGAAGCGAGGGCGTGCAGTTTGCGTCGTGTGGACCATGCTCTGCCTACGTGCGTCCGAAGTTCGCGCAAGGTCTTGCGGGCGCGGAACTCTTTGTGAAGGACCGTGTGGAGCTTACGATAGAACTCGGTTGAGTATGGCCCGTGATACATCATTGCGAGGTCGGCGCTGTTGAGCCAGTTTTGCTTCTCGCCTAGCTGCAACTTGACGTTCTCATAGAACTTAGTGCCAGGCAACGGATAGGAGACCGACATGCCGATATCATCGGGCGCGCACTCACGAACCATGCGTAGGGTGGCCTCGATGTCCGAGCGGTCCTCGCCGGGGTAGCCGAACTGTAGGAAGAAGGCGATCTTGACACCTGCGTTGTGGAGGTTACGGGCCGCCGCGTATATATGCTCGACCCGCGTGCCCTTGTCCATAGCGTCGAGGATTTTCTGCGACCCCGACTCGGCTCCCACCCACACGATCTCGCACCCGGCCCGCTTGAGCGCTTCGGGGATGCCAGGCTTGATCAGGTCCGCACGAAGCAGGCACTTGAACGGCGTGACCGCATCCAGGCGCTCAAGCTCGCCGGCGAATCGCTCGATCCAGCCAGGCTTGAGGCCTAGAATATCGTCGGCGAACCAGATATGGTCGGGCGCGAAGTGGTCCTTCAGCCAGCGTACCTCGGCGGCCACATTTTCAGGCGAGCGCACGTTGTATCGCTGGCCGTATATCGGTTTGGCGCACCAGTTACAGTGGTAGGGGCAGCCCCGCGTGGTGACCATGTTCATTGAGTAATAACCGTGCCGCTCAATCCATATCCTTTTGTAGCGTCCAATGTCTACCAAATCCCATGCGGGAAAGGGGAACGTGTCAAGCTCCTTGACAAACCCGCGCGACGGTGGGTCGGGCGACTCGGGCCAGGCAAGTCCAGCGATCTCGGTGCTCTCAATTTGGCGCTTGCCGGTATACATATCGAGTGTTTCGGCCAGAGTAACTTCGCCCTCGCCCACAATGATAGCGTCAACCCCGTGCGCGAAATATTTCTCCTTGTGGTCTGTGGCGTCCGAGCCGGAGACAAGCACCGTGCAACCGCGAGCTTTAGCGGCCTCTGCCATGACGAAGGCGGCCTCCCTCATGCGTGTCAGGCACATCTTCGACAAGTAGTTGAAGCAGTCCTCGTATATCACCGCGAATCGGGGCTTGTGCTGGTCGAGGGCGGCTTCCCACTCACTTTCGGATTCAGCGAGCATGGCGTCGAAGATACGCACTTCGTAGCCGCGCTCTCGCAAATAAGAGGCGGCATACAGCGTCCCAAGCGGGGGATATGGCTTCATGCCTTCCCACTCTTTGGGATCGAAGCGTAGATAATAAGATTGCCCCAGTAAAACTTTGTCCATGTCGCCCGCCTTGTCGCCTGTCGCCCAAAGTGGCCCTAATCACGTGTCCATACCCGATAAAATACGCCTCGGGTTACAGCATTTGACTATGGCCCATTCTAGCAGTCGTTTGCGCAACAGTCAAATGGTAAGTGTTCGGAGTGAGGACAAAGGAATATACCTGTAGAGGCGTGATTACCACGGCCGCTATCCGCAACCCTCATGCCTGATGTGAATAGACCCTACGCGCTTGTTGGCTCTCTTCTCAAACTCGTCTGTTTGAGTAAAATGGCATCAGTGCAACTTTGCTTAGGCTCACCTCTACGCAACGCTGTTTGTCGCAACCGTGAGGTAAACTGAGTGGCAACCGTAACGGCACCCCCGCCCGACAAGGCAGCCGCAGCGGGTTCGGCAGCCAGGCCCAATTGGATACAGCGCAATCACTTTTGGTTGCGCTGTATCTATTCCCTCACCGGCATTGTCCCTTGTTTATCTTCTAATCGCGCACCCAGGAAAGCTGTTCGCCACTATCTTGGCTGTTTGCCCTCGCGTTGCGGTGTTACCAGGCAGGAAGTACGGCCTGCGTTGTGGGTCGCACGGTCCGGCTGGCGGTGTGCCGCAGTTGTAGCCGCTGATGACGCCGTGCAGCGCCACCCGCTCAATCCATAGCCAGAAGGGTTGCGACGAGGGCGGTACGTCGCTAAACGTTTGCTGGCTCGGTGGTATCTGCTCGTTGTACCGGGCGGCGTTGGCGTCTATCTTGGCTAGCTGGCCTCGCGTTACGTCAGAGTACGGGTGGAAGCAGGGCACGCCGGTTGGACAAGCGGCGGGCGTGTTGTAGCCGTTGATATATCCTGCCGCGTACATAAGCTCGATGTAGGTGTAGAAGGGGTTATTGGGTGGCACATCTGTAAAAGTCTGGCCGCTCGGCGTGCCGCTCAACCCCGCAGCGTTAGCCACGATCTTGGCCGTCTGCCCGCGGGTGACATTGTTGCCCGGGCGGAACGTACCATCGGCATACCCGCTTATTATCCCTCGGCAAGCGAGGCACTGGATGTACGAGTAGAAGGGGTTGGTGGGCGGCACGTCGTTGAACTCGATTGAGCAAGCAGTGCTTATAGCGGTAGCCGTAGGCGTATGTATTACTATTTGGGGTGTCTCCGTAGGTTCTACTGGAGTGGCAGAGGCAGGCATTGGCGTGCTTGTTGGTACGACCGAGGTATTGGTCGGAGGTACGGGCGTATCGGTGACAGGGAGTGGGGTAAAGGTCATCGGGGGTGTGGGCGTAATCAGGACACATCCCCCGTTGACCGTGACCGTCACGGCCATCGTCGGCGACCCCACGTTGCCCGCCACGTCCCTTGCCCGCACCTTGAGCGTGTATGTGCCGTCAGCCGGTATGCTCCACTGGTAAGTCCAGTTGGTCGTGCCCTGCGCCGGGTGCCACGTTGAGCCGTTGTCGGTGCTGACCTCGATTTGGGCCACGCCGCTATAATAGTCGTGCGCGTTGCCCTGGATCGTGTAAGCGCACTTGGTGAGGTTTTGCCCGTTCATCGGGTCGGTGATCTGCGACTCCGGATTATATGGATCGAACAGTGGATTATAGCCCAGCGCGTCAACTACCAGCCCATAGTTCATATCGCTGGTATACAGGCACGTGACAGGCTGTCCCTTCACCGTGCAAGGCAAATAGTCCACGCCCCACACGTTGCCGAACTGCCCGTCGGTACTCTGCCTCAGTTGGTGGAACAGCGTCTGCGTAATTACAGGCGATGGCCCGGTTGTGTCCACCTCGAAGCCTCGCGTGCCCGCCTCGTACCACCCGTCCAGGAGCAGGTCGTGGCCGGGCGACAAGTTCATTATCCTCATGTTGTGGGCGCGGTTGTTGGCCGTCGTGTATACGCCCGTGCTGGTGATCTGGGTCTCGAAGTAGGGCGCGGCCACGTTGGAGATGTTGTAGAGCATCAATTTGGCCTCGCTGGGCGTGTTATTGAACTCGTCCTCTACAAAGACGTGGTTGCCGTCGGTGGTCGGCACAACGTGATGCACGCTGAAGTTGGCCGGGCGGATGCTGTCGAGGGGGTTGAGCGGTGTGGGGTTGGTATTGTGCGCCAGCGTCTCTTTGTCGTGGATAAGCAGCCCACCATCCCAATCGGCCACGAAAGCCCGGTCGCCCACCACGTTTGAGTCGTGCGCGAAACCCGCGTTGTCCGGCCTTTGGTAGCGCCCGGTCTCCACTATATTGTTCATGTCATGCATATCCAGCACCACGATCTTAGTGCCCGACCCTGCCTCGCTGGACATCGTGAGCCATGCGTAATCGGCGTTACCGTTCGCGTCCGTTGAGACGTAGTGCTCATGCACCGTACACCAATCGGCCCCCGATTTGCGGGTGAGCAGTTGCGGGTTGGACGGGTCGTTTACATTGTAGATGAAATACCCGCAGCCGCTCCCCGATCCGCGCATGGTGTCCGACAGATAGTGGTTGTTCCCCTGGCGGAAGGCGTATATCGAGGTGCTGGCGGTGCCGCTCGCCGGGAAGGGAACGGTGATCAGCAGTTGCGGGTTGTAGGGGTCGTCCACGTTGAAGATGTGGAACATGACCCGCGCAAAGCCAGAGATGCCCACGTAGCTGTGCCCGTTCGCCTGCCACACTGTAATGTCGCCGAAACCCGCTGAATAAGGGTCGGCGGTGCAGGGGATGCTTGGCACATAGGTTATGGACAGTGGAGATACGCCCGCAAAGGGCGGCTCGCCCCACATCGGCAGCACGCTGTTGCACGGGTGGGTTAGATGGTGCGGCTGCACGTTCATTACGGGCGGCACACCGGCAGATACCGGCTGCCCCGCTAGCTCCTGGCCCATCGAGACGCAATGCGGGTCGGTGGGCATCGCGTGCTCATGGCTCGCACTGGCGTTGCCGATCATAGAGGTGATCGGCCCTAGCGCCAGCACTTCCAGCACGAAGATAGCAATCAGGAATGCACGCTTCCCAGTCATGATAGCCTCCTTTGGCCCGCACCGTCACGTTGCCCATCTGCATCTCGTAAGTAGTCGCGTCAAGTATGGGGTATTGAAAGGACGAAAGTCAAGACGTAAGACATAAAGGGAATGGCTAAAAGCAGAGCGAGACATTTCCTTTGAGGCGAGGGTTGTTAGCGATGGCGCGTTGGCGACGATTGTAGTGCCACACGAATAGACGTATCGCTCTGCTCAAGGCATGGAT
>JBBSGN010000134.1:0-6819 GCA_038254085.1 Chloroflexia bacterium
TACCGCTCCCACCTGGGCCAGCTTCAATAAGGGTGTGTCAGCCGGAGCGTTTGAGAAGTAGTACTTGAGCTCCGAGCCGTCCAGGTTGCGACGCAAGATCAGCCAGCACTCCCGGCCTGGGATGCCCTCTCGGTGTTCCCACACCCGCTTGAGCGCAAACTGGTAGCTACGCGGCCCCTGGGCACTACGCGGCCCCTGGGCACCTTCCGTCACCGTCAGTTCCCGCCATTCCTTGACAGGCAACTCGGTAGCCAGCACTTCCACGCCCACCGGCCCTGTCTCGCCACTCGCCAGGCGGATCTTCCTGGGTGGGCGGCCATCGGCCATTGCCCACCCACTCTCGGACTTGCGTCTTGGCCGGTTGTATGAACACCTGGGTTGTGCATTGCACTTCCATAATGTACCACCACCCTTCTCGGTCCAAGGCGTCCCGCAAACTGGGTACTTTGCCGTAGTCTTCGTCGGCAGTAACCCATTTCCCAGCCAGATGCCCCCATTCGCGAGCCTGGCGCAAGAGCCCCAGCCCCAACTCTGCTTTGGTTTGGTAAGTGATTGCCTCTTCCGGCACACCCGCCGCACGACAACGCCCTGGATCATCGGTCCATGTGTGAGGCATGTACAACGCCTTGTCCACCAAAGCGTGTTCCCACCTGTGTCCCTCTCCCTCTCCCTCTCCCTCTCCCTGCTCAGAGGCGTAGGCCATAAACACACCCACCTGACAGTTACCGACCTTGCCGAGCGTACCCGAGTACTGACGGGCCACGCCTACGGACTTCTTCCCCTGCTTAGCAAAGCCGGTATCGTCCAGGATGAACACGCCCTGGGGTCTACTCAACCCCAGCCGCTGCCCAACATACCATTGCAGCCTCTCAATCACTCGCTCGCTGGACCATGGAGCTTCTGTCAGAAAGCGCTGCAAGGTGCGGGGTGTGGCACCTTGGATGGCCTCGGCCAGGTTCTCCGCATTGCGCCGGTCGGTCTGCTGCACCAAAAGACCCCGCAGGTATTGCTCACTGCGGCGCCCTGCCTCTTTACGCCCAAACAGGGGCTCAAACTCCTGATGAAAAGCGGTAAACGATGCCGCTACTCGCTCGAATTCGACTTGCTTCATCTCTCAACTTACCCCCTCGACACTCTTGACCCTTACTCATAGGGGATTATACCAGTTCCGTCCATGAACCGTCGTTGTACTACTAGCTAAGGTGGGGATCGCGCCGGTGTCGAAGGCCATTGACATTGCCGTTACATACGCTAACCTCATCATTTTGAGCACATTCCTCTACCACACGATCCACCAACTGCGGCAGGTGCGCCGAATCTACGCCTCTTATGCGGAGGTAGACCTGTTCCATACCGGTCCGCTATTCGCGTTCTCTACGCTTACCGCCCGTACCGCCGTTGCGCTGATTATCGCAAATTATGCTATGCTGGCCGGGTTTGTTGCGGTGTCACCCATCTTGGCGTCTAACCCAATATCTGTTGCGATCACGCTTATAACAACCGTTATGGCGGTTGTGGTCTTCTCCTGGCCGCTGCTCGACCTGCATAATCGCATGAAGGCTGAGAAGCAGCAGATGTTGGACAAGAACGCGAGCGAGATGAAGATTAGCTTCAACGAGACGCGCCGCCGCATAGAGATGGGCGAGTTCCATGATATGGCCGATATGGCCCCGTTGAAAGATATGGTTGACACCCTGATCGCCGAGCGGACCGTGCTGGAAAAGCTGCCGACCTGGCCCTGGCAGGCCGCAACTGCGCGAGGCTTCGGCACGGCGCTCCTGTTGCCGATTCTTCTCTGGCTCATGCAACGCATCTTGGAACGCCTGCTGAACTTCTAAACTCATCCAACAGCTTCGATTCTCCTTCCTTTTACATCACCTCCGGCTATGGTACAATAGGCTTCGCGTCCCCTCCAGGTCCGTGCCATAGTGAGGATAGGGACGATACAATGTGCGGAAACGGGAACGCTCTAAAGGTTTGATGCTCTCACGTTTCACGCATCACGCACCCCAACTCTCATGCGCCTGAAACACCTCACCCTCCTCGGCTTCAAGACATTCGCGCCTAAGACCGACCTCGTGCTCGGCGAGGGGCTGACCGCCATCGTCGGCCCCAACGGCTCGGGCAAGAGCAATATCGCCGACGCCGTGCGCTGGGCGTTGGGCGAGCAATCGCTCTCCAACCTGCGGGCCAAGCGCACCGAAGACCTCATATTCGCCGGGTCGTCCAACCGCGCGCCCCTCGGCATGGCCGAAGTGTCCATCACCATAGACAACGCCGACCGCCTGCTCCCCCTCGACTTCTCCGAAGTCACCCTCACCCGCCGCGCCTACCGTTCGGGCGAAAACGAATACTACATCAACAAAAGCCGCGTGCGCCTGCGCGAGGTGCTGGACGTGGCCTCCGTATTGGGCCAGGCGTACACGGTGGTCGGCCAGGGGCTTGTGGACGCGGCCCTCTCGTTGCGCCCCGAAGAGCGGCGCGAGCTATTCGAGGAGGCGGCGGCCATACGCGGCTACTTCGTGCAGCGCGAGGACGCATTGCGGCGGCTCACCCGTACCGAGGAGAACGTCGCCCGCGTGGGCGACCTGGCAGTCGAGCTAGAGCCGCAGGTGCGCCGCATGGAACGGCAGGCCAGGCAAGCCGAGGATTATCACAAGCTGGACGCCGAACTGCGCGCCCTCCTGAGGGAATGGTACGCGGACCGCTGGCTGATGTCGGTGGCCGAGCTGGAGCGGGCGCAATCGGCAGAAGACCACGCCTCCCGCGTAGTGGAGGCCCGTAAAGCGGAGGCAGCGACCAAGTCGGCGGAGCTTGCCGAGGCCCGCGCGAAGGTGTGGGAACTTGTGGACGCGGTGTCGTCCATGCACGAGCAGCGCGCCCAAATCCAGGCCCGCCACGCCGCCCAGTCGCAGGCCCAGGCGGTCATGCTGGAAAGGCTGTCCGCCGCCCGCCTGCAACTACAGTCGCTAGCCCAGGAGCAAGCCAACCTCAAGACCGCCCAGGAAGACGCGCAAAAGCAGTCGTCTCTCCTCGATGCCGAGGCCGCTGGGCGCAACATCGAGATGGCCGCCCTGGAAGAGTCCGGGCGAGGGGTGGCGGCAAAGCTGGTGACGTTCGATGCCCGCATAAGCGATCTGCAAGGCCGGTACAGCCGCGCCGCCGGGGAGGTCGAGCGCCTTTCCAGGCAGCAGGCCGACCTCCATAACCGCGAGGCGGAGACCCAGCGCCAGCGCGCCGAGCAAGAGCGCTCGGCGGCGGACGCCGAAACCACCCTTGCCAACCTTCAGCAAAAGCTCTCTTCGGAAGAGGCCGCGCTGGAAGAGCGACACACCGCTATGACCGCCGCCCAACGGACCGTAGCCGAGGCCGAGCGTGAGCAATCGTCGGCGCGCGAGGCGCTCGCCACCGCGAGGAGCAGACAGGAGAGAGCCGAGGCAAACAGGCGTGACCTGGGCAAGAGGGCCGATGCGCTCGCCTCCCAACTCGCCTCGCTTGCCGGAGAGCAGCAGGCCAGCCTGTACGGCGGCGTGCGCGCTGTTGTTGCCGCAGCCCAGGATGGACGGCTCGACGGGTATGTGGGCACGGTGGCGGAACTACTGCGCGTGCCGCCCGACCTGGAAACCGCCATCGAGGCCGCGCTGGGTGGCCGCTTACAGGAGATAGCCATGGCACGCTGGGCCGACGCCGAGCGGGCTATCGCCATGCTCAAAACTATGGGCACTGGCCGGGCCACTTTTCTGCCACTTGATACACTGCGATCCTCGCCTGTGCCCACTCCTCCGTCCGGTGAGGGCATAATCGGCCTGGCGCGTGACCTCATGGAGTACGACCCATCGCTATGTACTCTGGCCGAATCGCTGCTGGGTCGCCTCCTTATCGTGGAAGACCTCCCTGCCGCCCGCAAGGTGGCGTCGAGCCTGCCTCACAATGCGCCCTGGATGCTCGCCACGCTGGGTGGAGAGGTGGTGCGCCCCGGCGGGTCGGTCACGGGCGGCTCCAACGCGCGAGCCGACGACGCGAGGGCGAAAGGCCGCACCATCCTCGCCCGCGAGCGCAAACGACGTGAATTAGTGGGCGCGCAAGAGAAGCTGGCGGTAGACATAAACGTCGCAGAGCAGTCGCTGGAAGAAGCATTGTCTGCCGTGCGCCTGCGCGAAAGCGAACTAGATAAGGCCACTCTGAAGGCAGAAGAGGCGCGCAAACGGCAAATCGCGGCGCAAGTGGCCCACATGGAGCAGCAGGGCGCGGTCTCACGCTTGCAGCAGGAGCTATCGTGGCGCATCGGCCTCCTGTCCGAGACGCGCAAGAACATAACCGCCATGCTTGCCACGACCGAGGAGCTAGCCGCCCAACGTGATAAAATCGCGTCCGAGATTGCGCCCCTCAAAGAGACGGTAGCCGGCATCGAGGGCAACCTGAAGGCGGCGCAGGCCGAGCGCGACGAAGTGGCTCAATCGGCTGGGGCTAGCCAGATGCGCCTCGCCGTGCTGGGCGAAGCCGTCCGCAACGCCCGTTCGCGCCAGGAGGAGCTACGCAAGGAGGCCGCGCAGTACCAGGCCCGCATGTCCGGCCTGAATAGCCGCTTGCAGGCCGCCACCCGTGACGAAGCGTCCCTGGTCGCTCAACTGGATGCCCATGCCAAAGAGGTCGCCCGGCTTGCCGCGCAACTGAACAGCATCGAGGCCCGCGTCGGCCCGTCCGAGCGCGAAGTGCGCGTGCTGGAGGCCGAGGTAAACCGCATCGAGACCGAGCAGTCGGCATTGCAGGCGGCCCTGCTGGAGAGCGACACTCAGTACAGCCGCGCCGCCGTCGAAAAGCAGCGCTGCATGGGTGTGCTGGACAGTCTGAGAATAGAGATAGCCGAGGAACTTGGCGATGGCTCGGACGAAGAGGAGGCCAGGCTATCGGAGCCTGCCATGTCGGGCGCTGCAAGAGAAGGCGGAGGCCACGCGAACCCCGCCTGGGTGGGAGGCGAAGCCTCGCTGCCTTCCATGCACGCCGCACCTGAATGGCTCCATCTGCCGGAGGCCAGGGGCAACGGCCATGCAGCGATGTCCCAGGTCGAAAGCGCGGACATGGAGCGGCGGGTGCGCGCCCTCAAAGCCAGAGTGGCGCGGCTTGGTCCGGTCAACCCCCTGGCAATGGAGGAGCACGCTGCGCTCTCCGAGCGGCACACCTACCTGCGTAGCCAGCTTGACGACCTCGGTTCGGCTGCGGATAGTTTGCGCCGCGTGATCGCCGAACTGGACCGGGCCATGCGCGATCAGTTCGCCGCCACCTTTGCCCAGGTGAACGAGGCGTTCCAATACTTTTTCAACTCGCTGTTCGACGGAGGCGCCGCCCGGCTAGATCTGACCAACCCGGACGACGTGTCGGCCTCCGGCGTAGAGCTTATGGCCCAGCCGCCCGGCAAACGGATGCAGCCTCTCGCCGCCCTGTCCGGTGGCGAGCGCGCCCTCACTTCGGTCGCGCTCTTGTGCGCCCTCCTCAAAGTGAGGCCCGTGCCATTCTGCGTGCTGGACGAGGTAGACGCCGCCCTGGACGAGAGCAACGTCACACGCTTCCGCGCCGCCCTCAAAGAGCTAGGCGACAAGACGCAGTTCGTGGTTGTCACCCATAACCGAGGCACCATCGAGGCCGCCGACACTCTGTACGGCGTATCAATGGCCGGCGATGGCACCTCGCAATTGCTGTCGCTGAGGATGGAGGCGTAAATAGCAGATCGCAAGCCCACGCAAGTATCGCTACATAGGACGACCGACAGCTACTCATCGTCTGCAAGAAGGAGCAAACATGGAATCGCCTGGCATTCTGGGCCTCTTTGATCGCAAGGTAACGATCATCATCGCGGTGGCGGTTGTGGCGACCATGCTGACTCTGGCGCTCAAGTTCGCCAACGCGGACAGTGTGCTGATCTTCGTGGTGTCAGCAATCGCCCTCGGTGGCTTGGCCGCCATGGTGGGCGAGGGCACCGACCAGATAGGGCACCGCCTCGGTTCGGGCGCGACCGGCATGTTACAATCGGCGCTGGGCAATCTGCCCGAACTGTTCATCTCTATCTTCGCGCTACAGGCCGGGCTGGTGGTGGTCGTGCAGACGGCTCTGATCGGCTCTATACTGGCGAATAGCTTGCTGGTGCTGGGACTGGCCTTTCTGTTCGGCGGCCTCAAGCATGGCACGCAGAAGTTCAGCAAACAGCAGACCGGCATGATAGCGACCCTGCTGGTCCTTAGCGTGGCGGCGCTTGCTATCCCCACCCTGGCCACCCAACCCGGCGCGCCCGATGTGGGCCATGCAGAAGACCTCAGCCTCATTTGTGCAGTAGTGCTGCTAATTGTGTTTGCCGCTAGCATCCCCTTCTCACTGAAGGGCGGACCTGGGGCCAGCGCCGAAGAGGCTCTCGTTGATAGGGTGTGGCCGTTGCCTCTAGCCTTAATGGTGCTGGCTGTCGCTGGGGTTGGAGCCGCGTTCGTCTCCGACTGGTTTGTGGAGGCGCTTAATCCCGCCATGGGCACGCTGGGCTTATCCGAGGAGTTTGTGGGGCTTGTGATCGTGGCAATCGCGGGCAACGCGGTCGAAAACGTGGTCGGCATACAGATGGCTGTGCGCGACAAGCCCGACCTGGCCGTGAGCCTGATCCTCAACAGCAGCCTACAGGTGGCCCTTGCACTCATACCCGCGCTTGTGATAATCAGCCAGTTCATCCCCGGCGCGCACTTGACTTTGGTGTTGCCCATCCTCCTCATAGCCGCCCTGGCTCTGGCCGCAGTCCTGGGCGCGCTCATCGTTAACGACGGCGAATCGACCTGGCTGGAA
>JBBSGN010000135.1:0-6794 GCA_038254085.1 Chloroflexia bacterium
AGCGTAGCGGGGACGGTCGCGGAGATAGAACCGCCCAGCCTGGCGGCCAGCGCATGAGCTATAGCTTCCTCGAACGTCATCGTTCTCCCTTCTTCCCAGGCCTTGACAAATGCTTCCTCACCCAGTTCGGTGCGAATAGCCTTGACAATGCGCTCATAGTCAGGTCGGTCCGAAATGTCAACCGCAGTGCCAATAGTCTGTCGCAAGGCCGCGGCTGCACCCAGCAAACGGGCGGCGCGCAAAGGGCGGCCTTGCGCTAGCCCCGTTTCTATCTCGGCAAACTTCTCCAGACACCACGCCACGCCGCCCTTGTCTTGCAGTTCTTTTCTTATGGAGATGCTCTCCATGAGCATCTCCATTGCTCGCCCTAAGGAGATTGGGTCGCCCCGTCGCAATGCTGCCCAGCCGAGGGTTCCCAGGGTGGCTGCGATGCCCCACCGGTATCCGGCTCGCTGGCGGATCGCCAGACTCGCTTCCAGCAGAGTAACAGCTTGATCGTGCATGCCCTGCCGCACCATGGCTTCTCCGAGGGCGGAGAGCGCCAGGGCGATACGGTTCGGGTTTTCTATTTGTCGAGCTAGGACCAGGGCCTCTTGCAGGTGTGTAGTTGCCGCAGAGAAGTAGCCAGGGCGCATTTCTGCCCATCCCAGCAGGACCAGCGACACTGCTGTCCCATGTGTATCTCCTAACTCTCTATTGATGGCAAGAGCCTCCTTACAGAGTAGGGCAGACATATTATAATCACCTTCTTCCCTGGCTATATCACCGAGGTCCGTAAGGGCGCGAGCCACACCCGACCTGTCTCCAAGCTCTTTGAATATACGTAGCGCCTCCTCCCATGCAGAGCGAGCAGCAGGGTAATCAGACTGCCAAAAGGCGAGTGCCCCTGTCGCCACAAGAGCCCACCCCCGCAGAGGCTTCAGTTTCTCCTCCTCAGTCTCAGGCCTTGACAGTACAGATGCTATTCGCTCGCGCCCTTCCGAAAGGTAACCTCGCATCTCCCAAAAACGTCCTAGTGCTACTACGAGGCGCAGTTCGATCTCTACATACCCCTCTGTGCTTTTGCTCCACTGTAGTGCCGCCCGCAGGTTGTCATGTTCTTCGTCCAGGCGGGCCAGCCAGGTTACGTCCTCTGGTCCCCATATCTTCATGTCCGCTTCTTCTGCCAATCGCAGGAAAAAGAGGGCATGTCGGCGTTTTACCGCTTCCAACTCCCCACTCGCTTGCAGGCGCTCCAATGCGTACTCGCGCACCGCCTCAAGCATTGTGAAGCGGTGCTGGCTGCCATGACCTCCGTCCGAACGCCTTAAGAGACTCTTCTCTAGCAGGGACTCGATTCCGGATGGCACATCTGCCTCTAAGCCTGGATCTGGAGTACATACCGCCTCCGCAGCCGCCAGCGTCCAGCCTCCCACGAATACACCTAGCCTGGATAACAGCTTCTGCTCACCAGTATGTAGAAGGTGGTAGCTCCAATCGACAGCTGCACGCATCGTTTGGTGACGCAATGGTAGGTTGCGGGTGCCCCCATTCTCCTCATGGCGATACCCGTAGCGCGCGGTACTGGTCAGCAGTCCTAGCTGGCGGTCAAGACGCGCAAGCATCTCATGGGGGGAGAGGAGTTTGATGCGAGCGGCAGCCAGCTCGATAGCAAGGGGCAGACCCTCCAGGCGGACGCAGATTGCGGCGACTGTTCTGGAGTTCTCTTCTGTCAGGGCTAGCGCAAAGCTTGGATCGGTTGCGCTAGCCCGTTGCACAAATAGCTCTACAGCGGGGTAGTTTAGCGGCGTTTGGACATCAGGCAGATGCGAAAGGTCGGGTATCTGGAGAGGCGGCACAGGGAACTGCTGCTCACCCATTACGTGCAGCGCCTCTCGGCTGGTCACCAGCACTTTGAGTTGGGGGCAGCTACTCAGCAATTCTACAACCACAGGGGAGGCATCCAGCACCTGCTCGAAGTTGTCCAGCACGAGCAGTATCCGCCCCCCGCTATCGCTCTTGCCCACGAGGAACTGCTTCAGACCATCAAGGATCGAGTAGCTCGCTGTCTCCTTAAGCCCGAGTGTGCCGGCAATTGTAGGAGCTACCAGATCAGGGTCGCTGATCGCTGCAAGCTCTATGAGGAAAACTCCATCTGTGAATTCAGCAAGGAGCTCTGCAGCCACCTGCAGGCTGAGGCGGGTTTTGCCAATGCCGGGTGCGCCGGTGAGGGTAAGCAGGCGCACAGCCTCTCGGAGCAGGTAGTTATGAGCATCCGCTACAGCGCCTTCGCGCCCAATGAGCGGGGTCAGCGGTGAGCGTAGATTGGTGGGAGCCGCATGCCCGGGCGGCGTGTGCCAACTGGTGAGGTGAGAAGAGTGGTCAGCAGACGAGCTTGCGGAGCACGCTTCCCTGGTCGACCAGATAAAAGCCTCTTGCTCGTCGAGGGGAATGCGCAGGCACTCCGCCAGCCGGTGAGCTATCTGCTTGGAGGGACGGCGCTCGCCCGACTCGATTTTCTGAATGGTAACCCCAGAGCACCCAACGCACTCAGCAAGGTCCTCTTGAGTCAAGTCGAGCGAATAGCGACGCCGCTTGATCCATAGATTAACGGACTTTTCACCTGTCATCATAGGTCGCACCTCCATCCGACCTCACGAGAAGGCGACGATTACGGTGGGCTGTATGGCCTTTTGTACGAGGTGTGTATGCGCAGTTGTATGGACCATTATAGCCAATTCTGAGAGAGAATGTAAGTAGGTCGCAAACTACTCAAGGGGCCACCCCGACGCTACGGGGCAGACGCTACGACGCATAGGAATGCAAGGGTTAGACAAATGAGCGTTAGCAGGCAGCAAGACATTTCACATCTATTCCTCGTCCGGCTCCGAGCAGAAGAGGTGGAAGCAGGTCAGGTGGAATGGTGCGGGAGGGTCCAGCGAGTGGTCAACGGTGAGGCATACAGCTTTTGCGGCTGGCCAGAGCTGGTCGAGCATCTGCTCAGGATGCTGCCCGACTTGCCGGCGCACTATAGTGAAGACCCGCTGATGTTCGGCGCCGAAGAATAACTGCGAAGTGCCACGACAAAGGCAAGTAACGGTGCGGCTAACGTGTGGATACGGGTGAAAGTGGGGTGTAGTTGCTTGCGCTCGCCGGCGAGCAAGCTCTCACCCCGGAGGCAACTTGATTTGGTAGGCTGAACCTTTGGCCCTGAACTCAGAGCCACAAGGTTAAGCACAATGGGCAAGAGGAGGTAAGGGGAACCAAAATGCCGATGTATATGGATGTTCACAATTTGCCAGGGGTTGCCGCCAAGGATGTAGCAGGCGCCCACATGAAGGATCTGCAGGAGCAAGATAAGCATGGAGTCAAGTACCTGCGCTATTGGGTTAACGAGAGCGAGGGCAAGGTGTTCTGCCTGGTTGATGCTCCCAACGCGGAGGCGGCCAACACTGTGCATCGCGAGGCTCATGGCCTGGTCGCGGACGAGATTTTCGAGGTAGAGGAAGGCTCATAGGCCCGGAGCCGGCTGTGGACCCGCGTGCAAGCTTTTTGCTCAGGCCACTGACCGATGTATACATGCGGAGACGGCACATGCCCGGCTCCCAAAGTAAGGAGGCTAATAACGTGAAAATACCGAGGACCCTTTCTGTAATAGCCGCGCTGCTTGTCCCGCTACTGGCGATTGGCGCAAGCGGAGGCAGAACTATGGCGATGGCGGCAGCGCCCGGCCCCACAGTCCCCTTCCAGGACAGCTATCCCATCACCGTGGAAGCAGGCGACTACGATCTGCTCTACCTGGTACTGGACTTCGCGCCCGGTGCGGGAATACCGCTCCACTTTCATGGCGGACCGGCGGCTGTGGTGGGCATGGAAGGCGAATTGACTTTGCGACCCCATGACGGGCCTGAGCGCAACCTCAGCCCGACCGATATTGTCAATGAGAAGGCAGGCGCACCTCATGTAATGGTGAATACAAGTACCGCCAATGCCCGTATCTTAGCGACTATACTGTTGCCGAAGGGCGCAGAGGTCACAACCGTCGTGGACACGGCGACCAAGATGCCCGGCCCAACTGTGCCGTTCCAGGGAAGTTATCCTATAACGTCGGCGGCGGGCGAGTACGATCTGGTCAACCTCGTGCTCGATTTCGCACCAGGCGCGGAGATACCACTCCACTATCATGGCGGCCCCGCTGTGGTAGTAGGTATGGATGGTGAACTGACCCTGCGAGCCAGCGGCCACGAACGGACTCTCAAGCCGGGTCACGTGGTCAACGAGAAAGCGGGAGCGCAGCATCAGATGGTGAACATGGGCGCCACCAATACCCGCATTCTAGCTGGTGTGCTCTTGCCTAAGGGCGCCGAGCTTACCACGTTGGTTGAACCGCAGGCTGTGGGTATGCCTCGCACCGGAGCAGGTAGTATGAATCTGTTGCTGCCACTGGCTATTCTAGCGCTGTTCTGTCTGGTGGTTGGCTGCTCTAGCCGATTATACAAGGGCAGGGAGCGTTAGAACTCAATTGTTACAAGAAGAATAGTTGAAAGCAAAAGGGGAGCGGGGCCGGCAAGACCGCTCCCCTTTTGCTTTCAACAAGCATCAGGCTAGACCGCCCTGCCGCACGAGGAGTTGCGTAGCTCGGTGTCCGGCACGTTGGTGTTGGCGATAGAACCGTCCCGCCTGGCTACAAACCACGATACTCAAAAGGCTGTTTGCCGCTATCTGTTAGCGTGCAGAGGCGTGCCCAGGATTTGGGCGAAAGCGGTCTCGGCGACGGCTTCGGGCATGGTGGGGTGGGCGTGGATGGTGTGAGCAAGCTCTTCGGCGGTGATACCCTGCTGCACGGCCAGCGTGCATTCGGCGATCACGTCCGAGGCGTGCGCGCCCATGATCTGCATACCGAGGATCACACCTGAGCCTGGGTCGCATACCATCTTCACCAGGCCGTCCGTCTCGCCTATGGCCTGGGCGCGGCCCAACGCAGCAAAGGGGAACTTGGTTACTTTCACCGGGATGCCGCGCTCCTTCGCCTGCCCCTCTGTCATCCCTACGGAGGCGATTTCGGGAATAGTGAAGATTACGTCGGGAACCGCCCCGTAATCCGCCGCCCTGTAGTGCCCGGTGATGTTGTCTAAGGCCACTTCGCCCTCATAAGAGGCCACGTGGGCCAGCATGAGGCCGGGCACCACATCGCCGATGGCGTACACGCCGTCCACCGAAGTCATCATCCGCTCGTCAACCGGGATGTAGCCGCTCTGGGTCTGTATGCCTAGCTCGCCCAGGCCGAGGTTTTCGGTGTAGGGGAAGCGTCCCTTCGCCCACAGCACGTTATCTACAGCCCTCTCCTCTTCGGCCCCCGAATCGGCGTTCTTGATTGTCACTTTGAGACCCTTGCCCGCCCCCCGCTTACGCTCATGCCCCTCGGCCATCTTTACTATATCCGAGCGGGTGATTATCTCTATCCCCTGGCCTTTGGCGACCTGCGTGAAGCGCCGGGCTATCTCTTCGTCAACCAGGCGCAGCACGCGGGGCGATGACACCACCACTGTCACCTTCGTGCCGTAGGCGTTGAATATCGAGGCGAACTCCATCCCCACGATGCCGCCGCCCACGATGATTATGCTCTCAGGCATTTTGGGCAGCGCCTTCATCGTGAGGTCCGCATCGAGAATCTGGTCCGAGGTAATCACGCCCGGTAGATCGCCTCCGGGCACGCCGCTGGCTAGCATCGTGCCTGAGCCGGTGGCGATAATGATGTTCCTGGCGCGTATCTCTCGCCCGTCCACACGCACGGTGCGGGGCGAGGTTATCGTGCCATGCCCGTTGATGACCTCTACCTTGCGCGACTTCATCAGCCCGTTCAGGCCGTTCACCAGACCGTCAACTATCTTATCCTTGCGCTGCACGGCGCCTTCCCAGTTGACGCGCACGTTGCCGTCGAGGGCGAGGCCGTACTTGTCGGGGTGGCGCATCTCAAGCATAAGCTCGGCTGTCCTGACCATCGCCTTAGACGGGATGCAACCCCTGAGCAGGCACGTTCCGCCCAACCGCTTATCCTTCTCGATGATGGCAATCCTCGGCCCCTTCAGCGCGCCGTACAACGCCGACACATACCCGCCTGGGCCACCGCCGACAATGGCGATGTCGTACTCTGTGTTACTCTGTTCGTCTGCCATGTGTGTTGTTACCTCTCAATAGTTGTAATTCGCCGGGTTTCGGCCAACCCCCATATCAAGCCCGCGAGCGTAATCGCCCCGAACAGGGCTATGCCGTAAAGATAGCTGTCGGGGAAGAAGGTGGAGTTATCAGCCGTGATGTAGTTATACATGAGGAGCGCCACAGGCACCAAGCCCATGCCCACCAGGACCAGCCAGAACCCTCTCGGCCCGATACGCTTGACGCCATACAGCGCCAGTATCAACCCGAAAAGGAACGGGAGCAAGCCCAGGCCGAAAGCAATCAGTCCGAAGCCCATCGAAGCGCCCGCAGCGAGCCAATAGAAAGCCTTCCACTTTGTTTGCATTCGTAACTTCCCTGTTTTGGAGAAGGCAATCAAAGAGAAAGCAATCAAACCAATGAGCATGGGCGCGATGATGGCAAGCAAGTAAAGGGCTCTTTCGGTAGTTTGCATCTTGCCTCTATTGCCCGAGCGGTTCGAGTATCGCCCCTACAACGGTACACCCAGGGTTTTGAAGGGCGCTCTAAATACGAGCCGTCCACTCCTCCCTGCCATACTTCTCACCGGCGAGCCGATGAGCGGCGGCCCATTCGCTCGGAGTAAGCTGGCCCGGCTCCAAATCAACATTGAGCACGTC
>JBBSGN010000136.1:0-6789 GCA_038254085.1 Chloroflexia bacterium
CCTTCAGAGCGGCTACTTCAGCCCGCAATACAGCTACTTCTGCCTCTAGCTCCTGCTCTCGTTTTGTCATGCCCTAAGAATATCGTGGAAATCCCTCCACCTCAAATCTGAACACTTACTACGATCATTATCCTTGACAAAGACCACGCCCATTATATACAATTCGCTGTTACCACCCGTTTGACGCGCGGCGGACGACACCCATTCTCTCAATCCTAATATTAGGTCTATATTGCCCTGAAAGCGAGGAGACCTCCACATGATAGAAGTGGAGCACCTGACAAAGTATTACGGCACGAACCCTGTTCTCCGAGACATCAACTTCAATGTAGAGCAGGGGGAGATACTCGGTTTTCTTGGCCCCAACGGCGCGGGTAAGACCACGACCATGAGGATCATCACAGGCTATCTGCCCGCGACCGCAGGCACGGTCCGCGTAGCCGGTTTCGACGTGGCCGAGAAGTCGCTCCAAGCGCGACAGCATCTCGGATACCTGCCCGAAACCGTACCCTTGTACACCGAGCTTACTACCTATGAGTATCTTGACTTCAGAGGACGCATCACCGGCCTGCACAACGGCAAGGACCGGCGCGCCCGCATCTATGAAGTCATGGATGAACTGAACCTGGGCGATGTCTCGAACAAGCTGATCGGTACGTTGTCGAGAGGTTACAGGCAGCGGGTCGGGCTTGCCCAGGCGTTGCTGCACAACCCGGACGCTCTGATACTGGACGAGCCGACGGTCGGCCTGGACCCCGTGCAGATTACAGAGGTGCGTGACCTTATCAAAGAGTTGGGCCGTAACCACACCATTATCCTCAGCACCCACCTACTGCCTGAGGTGAGTATGGTCTGTAACCGGGTGATCATCATCAACCGAGGCAGGCTGGTGGCGCTCGACACGCCTATCCATCTGGCTGAGGGCGCGGCTGAGAACACCACTGTTCAGGCCGAGGTTGGAGGCAGGCCGGCTGACGTACTGAAGGCGCTGAGGGCGTTGCCAGGTGTGACGACCGCCCAAACCGTCACCCAAGCGAACGACGGAAAAGTAGCTTACGGTCCGACCGCCCAGAGCGAAGTGCCGTTGCCCATCTCGGAAGAGGCCCTGCCGAGCGGCGTCAACCTTTACCAGGTCGAGTGCAAGCCAGGTACGGACCTGCGCTCGCAGGTGGCTGCGGCGGTGGTCGGCGCGGGATACCCGCTGTACGAGCTTAAAAGCGTGCGACCTTCCCTGGAAGACGTGTTCATCAGGGTTATCTCGCAGGAGACAGAAGAACCTGACGAGGACCTTGAGGCATACGCGCCCGACCAGGCTCTGGACACCGGCGAGGAGTATGCTGAGGGCTACGATGACGACAATGAGCACGAAGTCCAGGTCGTTGCGCCTGTGCGGGACCGCGTGGCAGTAAAGAAGCGGGTGCGTAGATGAGAAACATACTTTACATTGCGGGCAAGGAATTGCGCACATACTTCGTGTCGCCGGTCGCCTATGTAATCGTGGCGTTCTGGCTGGTGGCCATGGGTTTCTTCTTCTGGATTTCCACCGCCAGCGGCGACGCCAGTCTGCGGAACATCTTTGGCGTAGTAACCATCCTGCTGTTGCTGATTACGCCCGCGCTCACTATGCGCTTGTTGGCGGAAGAGTCGCGGACCGGCACGCTTGAGCTACTGTTGACCGCGCCTATCAGGGATTGGGAAGTAGTGCTTGGCAAGTTCCTGGCGGTGGTTGGGCTGTTCGTGGCTATGATGGCGCTTACGTTTGTCTACCCACTCCTGTTGTGGTTGTTCAAGGGCAATCCCGACTGGGGGCCGATCTGGAGCGGTTACTTCGGGCTGCTGCTGCTGGGCATGGCGTTCCTCGCGGTGGGTCTGTTCGCGTCCGCGCTCACGTCCAATCAGATGGTGTCGGCGGTGATCTCGTTTGTGATATTGCTGATACTCTTTATCATAGGGCAGGTGAGCGGGAACCTGTCGCAGGGAGCAAGCGACTTCCTTACCAAGCTCTCTCTCAGTGACCGCTATGATGCGTTTATACGTGGCATAGTGGACCTGAAGGACGTGATATTCTTTCTTTCGTTCACAGCGGTGGTGCTTTTCATCACTGTGCAAGTCGTTGAAGCAAGGAGGTACAGGGCATGACTCGATCAACTAAGAGCCTGGTTGCTGTCCTGGCAGGGTTTGTTGCCCTGGGTTTCTTCCTGATGGCGCTGATCTACTGGTCGGCGTTCGCGCAGCCCGCGTTCAGCTTCGATGTAGGCAAATGGGACTGGACGCTAAGAGCGCTAATCATCGTGGCGATTGTGAGCTTCGCGGTGTTTCTGTTGGTAAGCCCCGAGTCGGTAGGGCAGGTAGCGGGCAAGCGCAGCACTCGCCTGAGCGCGAACGCCCTGGTAGCCTCGCTGGTTGCGCTCGGCATCGCTGTCGTGATTAACCTGATCGTGTCGGCTGTGCCAACGGTGCGGGCCGACTGGACCGCCGGGCAGGACTTCACGCTGTCCGAGCAGACGATACGGGTGCTGGAAGGCCTGAAGAGCGACGTGAACGCTGTGGCCTTTGTCTGTAGCGATCCGAGAAACCAAAATTGCCAGGCTCAACAAGTTCAGCAAGCAGGGGACTTGCTGAAAGAATATGCTTCGCATACAAGCCACTTCAAGTACCAGATCGTTGATCCTTATCAAAACCGCGCTCTGGCTTTGCAGTACGGCATCACGCGGCTCGGCAGTGTGGTGTTCAGCAACGGCCAGAGGAGCGAGACCGCAAACACCATTAGCGAGGCCGATTTTACGGGCGCGTTGGTGCGACTGGGTCAGACCGGTACTAAGACGGTGGCCTTCCTGACCGGGCATGGCGAGATTGACCCCAACGGCGCGCAACAGGATGGCTATTCCCAGATCAAGAGCACGCTGGAGAAGGACAACTACACCACCATCGCCTGGAACCTGGTGACTTCGCCCACCATAACCCTACAGCAGGCGACGGTGCTAGTGATAGCCAAACCCCAAGCCGCGCTCAACCAGAAAGAGGTGCAGGCGATACAGTCGTACCTCGACGGGGGCGGGCACGCGCTAATCCTGCTCGATCCGCAGATGTCCGCCGAGGCGTTACAGCCGTTCACGACCATGTTGCGCAAGTATGGGGTGACGCCGGTGCAAGGCATTATCCTGGACCAGCAGAGCGCGAGCGCCCAAAGCCCGACGGTAGTGCTGGTCAACTCCTACCCCGACAACCCTATCACGCGCGACCTTGCCGGGTTCAGCACGGTGTTCCCACTCTCGATGGGCCTGAAGCCGCCCACGTCAACTCTTGGCGCCTTTGAAGTCAATCCTATAGTGCAGTCGTCGCAGGGCGCGGACAAGAGCTGGCTAGAGACCGACCTGAAGAATCAGCAAGCGCAATACGACGAGGGCAAGGATGTCGCAGGCCCGGTGGACATAGCGTTGAGCGTCGGCCCGCCGACTTTGACCGCCTCCACGCCAGAGACGGCGACCACCCAGCCGAAGACGCGCCTGGTGGTGTTCGGCGACTCGGACTTTGCTACCAACCTGGCTGTACAGCAGTACGCCGCCAACCTGGACCTGGTCGCCAACTCGGTGTCGTGGCTGGCAGGCTCGAACGAATTGGTGTCCATACGGCCGAAGCCGGCCAGTACGCCGAGAACGGTCACGCTGGACACGGGGCAGAAGAACCTGATCTTCACAAGCACGGTGCTGGTGCTGCCGGTGCTGGTGCTGCTTGCCGGAGCTTTCGTATGGTGGAGGCGAAGGTAAGGCATGGAACGATATAGAACCACTCTTATCATGTTGGGGGTGCTGTTGGTGCTGGGGGCGCTTGCGATCTTCCTCAATAATCGAAGTAACTCCTCGGACCTCGCCAACGGCACGCCGACGCCGGTGAGCCAGTATGTGTGGCAGGACGATAACCAGGTGACCGGCATAGACGTGATGAGCGGCACCAATAAGGTGAGCTTGAAGAAGGACGTGGTCACAACGGTGTGGCAGATCACCGAGCCTGTCAAGACCGACGCGGACACTTTCGCGGTAGGCAATGAGGCCGACAGCCTCAAGAGTTTGCAGGCTACGAGCGTCCTCACGGATAGCAGCGATCTGAAGCAGTACGGTCTTGACAAACCAGCTATGTCGGCGACGATGATTTTCAGCGATACAAAGTCCACGAAGAGAACAATCCTGGTCGGGACGACCACATTCGACGGGGCGGGCTACTATGTGAAGACGCCGGATGCGGCGAAGGTGTACGTGGTCGCCAATACCACCATCGAGCCGCTGAGATCGTGGCTGACCACGCCGCCCGTGAATCCACCGACGCCCACAGTTGTGCCTATCACGATAGTGCCGACCAGCGCGGTCACGTCTACGGCCACGATAACGGCTACGGTAGGGCCGTCCCCGCCGCCTGTGGCTCATTCGCCTACTGTGCCGATAACTTCTACGAACACGATCAGCAGCACGACTGCGATCACGTCTACATCGCCGGGGGCCGCTAACGTCACCACGCCGGTGGAGTCGCCGGTGCTGCCGACGGCTACGGTTTCACCATAGCGAGTTGTGCGTTGCTAGGCGGTGCTGGGGCCAGACAAATCGTCCGACCCCAGCACTCTTTTTAATCTCCTTTCGTTTGAGTGGTCCTTAAGTGTACTTACCGACATATGCTGGACATGGGGAGACCCCTGTTGGAACGGTGTGATGGAGATTGAAGAGCCAGATTGCTGCCAACGGACTGCACGGCGACATCGCCCTAACACATTGACATCTATCTCACGACCATCTATAATCGGGCCACTGAGGAGTGTTGAGGTGTTGAGAGGTGTTGTCTATGAAGTTGGTGTTGGCTGTGGTATCGAACCAGGCGGCTGAAGGGATTACGGATGCGCTGCTGGCGGCTGGCTTCCGAACGACCCGTCTTGCCTCGACCGGCGGGTTCCGGCGTGAGGGCAATACCACCATTATGATGGGCATTGACGATGAAGACGTTGAGCCTGCATTGCACATCCTTCGTAGCGGCGTGCATACCGCCGCCTCTCGCAAAGCCGCAGCCGCAGCCCCCGCAGGTGCCCCCAACCAACCCAGCGGTCGCGGTGCGGTGTTCGTCTTTCCCCTCGAAGGCTATTTCCACCTGTAGTCCAGGTATTGGGTGTTGGGTGTTAGGAACTTAACTGACACCCAACACCTGACGCCCATCGCCCACCGACTACCATGACCCTCCGCCTTACAAACACTTCTGTCAACGTCACCTTCACCGACATGGCGTATGGCGGCGACGCAGTGGGGCGCGATCCTGATTCGGGCGTGGCTGTATTTGGGTGGCCTGGCATCAAGGGCGAAGAAGACACTGTCGAGGTTACGGGTCGTCGCCTAAACCTGGTACGGGGTATAGTCACCCATGTATCGCAACCCTCCCCCCTTAGAATAGCCCCTCCTTGCCCTTATTTTGGCCCTTGCGGTGGTTGCCAGTGGCAGCACATCGCGTATGCCGGGCAGGTGGACTTCAAGAACGACATCTTGCGCTCGCAGCTAACGCGCATTGCGGGAATAGAAGACCCGCCCCTGAAGCCGCCTATCGCTTCGCCACGTGACTATCATTATCGCAACACATCTCACTTCGCGCTTGACCCGGCCAGCGCCTCTCTTGGCTACTTCAAGCGCGATAGCCACTCGATTATTCCGGTAGCCGAGTGCCCGATCTCGAACAACGGCGTGAATGCGGCCATCCATGTAGTGAACTCGATGCTCGCCGTCGCGCCCACCGAGGAGTTCCTCCGCGACGAACTTCGTGGGTTGATGCGCGTGTGGCAGGTGGCAATTCGCTCCAGCGAGATTACCGGCCATACGGTAATCGTCTTTCACACCCGCGCAGGCGGGCGTGCTGTCCCCGCGTCTCGCCCCCACCCGGCTCGGCGAATGCGCACGGGAGGCCGCCCGGACGAAGGCCCCACGCCTGAGAGCGGCCAGGGTTCGCACCCGTCAATCAGCCTGGTGCGGCGTGAGCTGCGTCGCGCTGTCACTGCCCTTGCCCGTCAGGCCGCCGGTCAGCCTAATGGAGATGGACTTGCGCTGACTGTGGTTGAGGTTATGGACGATGGGACCGTAAACCTCCTTGGTGAGACCAGGGCCGCCGCAACGTTGGCTGCGGACGCATCCGCTGAGGCCATGTCCGGCACCTCGCTGAAGAACAGCATGGCCCACTTCTCCGGTTCCGCCGGGCACCCTCCCCTTGGCGCGTGGCTGGAGAAGCTGGGCGGGCGCAACTACTGGGTGGCCCCCGACGCCTTCTTCCAGGTGAACACGGCGGCGGCTGATTTGCTGCTTCGTGAGGTTATGCAACATGTGCCCACTAGCACCGGCTTGCTGGTGGACGCGCACGCCGGTGTGGGCACATTCGCCCTGGCCCTGGCCGACCGCGCCGACCGCGTGATCGGCTTTGAGAGCGATAACTCGTCGGTGGCAAGCGCGCGCTGGACCGCCTCCTCAGAGAATCTGACAAACGTTGATTTCCGCCATGGGCGCGCCGAAACGCTTTTGCCGCGCCTGACTGCCTCCGAACAGCCCGACCTGATACTGCTCGACCCGCCCCGTTCCGGCTGCCACCCCGCACTCTTGTCCGAGATCACTCGACGGCAAATACCCCTCATCATCTACGTCTCCTGCGACCCAAGCACCCTCGCCCGCGACATAAAGGCCCTCGCCCCCCATTACGCTCTAACGTCAGCCCGCATGGTAGACATGTTCCCCCAGACATTCCACCTGGAAACGGTGGCGGTGCTGACGAATGGTC